>NZ_CP015196.1:2037500-2309282 GCF_001623565.1 Streptococcus marmotae
GGCTGAAAGAAATAGATACGGCCTTGCTTTTCCTTGTCTTGTTCTTGTGGTGTCGATGAGTCGACCCAAGACAAGATTGCCAATGACTACCAAAATAACTGAAACAATTGGGAGAGTTGCTGAAAATATCCCAAATTTTTCACTGTCAGTCCAACCAATGACATCTGAGTAGTACCGATTTAAGTAAGAAGCCAAGATGGCATTCGAAATCAAGGCTAGAAATGGTCCTACAAAATACCCCAAGCTCTTTTCAACAAGACCTACAGTATCTTTTTTTATGCGACTATCTAATATCGCTTGATTGAAAAATTGTTTCATCTTTTCTCCTCAAAACTTTTTCTATCTATTCTTAATAATTGGTAGCTCTAATTGAGCACTCAGTGCACCGTCAGTCACGGATAGAGTTAGTTGCTCTGATTGATGTGGACGAACAATTGCCATTGCCTCGCCGTAATAGGTATCTGACTCATCTAATAGATACCCCTCACGATTATAAGGGCAAGCATGTCCAAAGCCAACTAAATCTCCTCCGAGGACTGAAATTTTTAACCGACCACGATGCATAGGTTTTAAAATTCCTGCTGGGTCTGTATAACGAATCGGTACAAAAAGTAATTGTCCAGCTTGCGCACCAGTCTCGGGTTCAATCTGGATAAGTGTTTCATCTTCAGCCGTTACCAAATGAGTTTGCCCGATTAGCTGATTTTGTTGATTATAGGTTAATACTTTCAATTCTCCTGGCTCATATCTTGTATGAAAAATGACTTTACAATCATTTTTAAATCTTTTACGCCCGACCAAACGGCTATTAATATAAAGTTCTGCACGCGCAGCACGAGCATATACTTCAACTGTTGCTTTCATTCCTTCATAACCAGGATAGGTCCAAGAATGAAGGGCATCCGTCATTTTCCAAGCAGAAGGACTATGTTTTCCGGTTTGATAAACAGGCCTAACCGCTAAGACAGGTTGCTTGAGCACTTCAAAAGCTACTTTGGTATAGCTTGCTTCAGCTAAGGGACGACCAAGAATATTTAAGCGTCCACTACCCGCTGTTAGCCAGCCTTCTTTAGGAGCAGATTTAGGATAATAATCTTCATATTCCCATGCACCAACGCCTGTTTCTCCCATGTAATCCATACCAGCCCATACAAAATCACCAATAATTCGAGGGTGCTTTTTTGCCATCTCCCAAAATGAATAGGCATCACTACAGAAAGTTTCTGTCCCTAAAATAAAACGATTCGGGTATTTTTTTAAATCTTTCTGATAGCGGAGAATTCCATAGTTGTAACCAGCTATGTCCATGTTGGCAAAAGCATCTCGAGTCTTGACATCACAAGCATGCAAGGTCGCCCCACGTTTCATAAATTCTGCTCCTGTTAAACCAGCCAAGGTATTATAAAATTCGCTGCCGACAGGTGCTTTCTTCTTGTGATTAGCTACCTCTTTTTTCGCTTTTTCATCCGAATAAATGCCTAGACCAATGGAACTGAGAAAATTAAAGAAAATATTTACGCCACAGGTTACAGGACGGGTCGCATCAAGCTGGTGGAGGTAATCCGTCATTTCTTTTGTCAACTGAATACCACGAGGTTGTGCCGTCTCAGAAACTTCATTTCCAGTAGAATACATAATGACACTTGGGTGATTATAGTCTTTCTGAACCATATCTTTCAAGTCCTCTGGCCACCATTCTGCCATATAGTGGGCATAATCATTGTCTGTCTTATGAATATACCATACATCCAAGTACTCGTCCATGACGTACATACCAAGGCGATCACAAGCATCTAGCAAGGCTTTTGAGCATGGATTATGGGCAGAACGAATCGCATTGTAGCCATTCTTTTTTAACAGCTGTATTTTACGCTCTTCTGCTTCTGAAAATGCACAAGCTCCTAGCAAGCCATTATCATGATGGATGCAAGCGCCACGTAGAATTTCTCTCTGACCATTTATCGTTAGGCCATGCTCGGCATCCCAGTTTAATGTCCGAATTCCGAACGGTTCTGTTACGCAGTCTTCTCCAAATCGGATTGTTACAGTATAGAGATTAGGAGCATCTGCTGACCAAAGAAGGGCCTCATTAAGCTGCACAATTGCTTGCCCATATCCGGATTCATCAAGGAAAATCGAGCTTTCACAGATTGACTGTCCCTTATAAGCAATTGTGGCTGTTGCGACACCTGCATGATTTGCAATCAGCTCAATTTGTATTCTAGCCGGTTCAATCGATAAAGTAGTTAAACGAATCCCCTGTTCCAAGATATAGTCTTTTCCACCAATATAGAGTTGCACTGGACGATAGATACCTGCACCAGAATACCAACGACTATTGGGTTGATCACTATTTCGTGCAATCACCTCAAGTCGATTTTTCTGACCAAGTAAGACAGACTCCGTGATATCAACGAAGAAATTTGTATAACCATATGGTCTAAAATAGAGCTTTTTGCCGTTCAAATAGACTTCTGCATTGTGATAAACCCCTTCGAATTCTAAGACAAGTCTCTTGTTCTCCCAGTCTTCTTGGAGTTCAAAATCTTTTTGATAGAGGTAATCGTATCCCTCAAAAAAGGCAACATTTTTACCGCCTAAAGATTCTGCGGTCCTTTGCTCAGAAAACATCGCATCGTGTGGAATCGTGATTTCTTGAAATGCTTCATCTCGATCTAGATGTTTGTATCTCCAGCCAGTTGAAAAATCTACCTTTTTCATACACTATCTCTCCCATCGAATTTCATATCTTCCACTACTGTATACCTGACCTTCGTAGCCAGCCAAAGAAACTTCAGCCTGTGTCCCAACGGGAACCTGAAGAAGAAGATGAATTCCATTGCCTTCAACCATCCAATGAACAGCAATATCTCCATAAGCTGAAGCATAACGTGCCTTAACCTCTGTTAGACCACCACCAATGAGTGGGGCTACCTTGAACCGCTTATAACCTGCTTCTAATGGTTCAATCCCAGCAACACGTCGGTAAAGAAAGTCTCCGACCGCACCACTTGCGTAGTGGTTGTAAGAAATCATCTGATCTGTACCGTCATCTCCAATCGGACACTGACCGTTTTCATCTAAGCCATCCCATCGTTCCCAAATAGTTGTTGCTCCCATTTTCACTTCGTAAAGCCAAGACGGACAGACATCATTTAGCAACATTTTATAGGCAACATCTTCATAGCCATTATCGGCCAAGGCAAACAAGATATAGGGCGTGCCTGGGAAACCTGTTCCTATTTTGTACTTATTTTTCTTAACCATTGAAACAAGTCGCTCTAGCGCTATTTTTTTAGCTGATTCACTAAACATATCATAGTAAATCGGAAGTACATAGCCCGTTTGGAACTCTTCTTTCAACTGACCATTTTTCGTCAATAACTGCTCATAAGCTTGAGCTGTTTTTTGACTCACCTCTTGGTAATATTCTGCATCTTTTTCAAATCCTAATAAACGAGCAATTTCTGCAACTAGCTGGCTTGTATTTTTCAAACTAGCCGTAGCAGTATATTTACTGCGCTTCTGCCACTGTGACATTTGAGGTACATCCGGCGCGACCCAATCGCCAAAATGTAAGGAATGATGAGTATGCCAGATATAGCGATGAAGACCAAAACTACCTAGTCCAGCCCAAAATTTGCAAGCATCCACATATTTCTTCATCATAGGATAGTATTGAGCAAGTATGCGTTTATCACCTCGTGCTTGATATTGAGCCCAAGGTACAAGAATACACGCATCACCCCAAAAATCAATCGCCATTGTAGGCATGGTTACTGGGAATCCAAATCCCTGAACCGGTACAGTATTGGGAATACCCCCAGTCGGTAATTGCTCATTTTGTACATCTGTTAGCCATTTTTCTAGAAAGCGACTCATATCAAATAAGTAGGTCGCAGTTGGTGCAAAAACAGCAATATCCCCTGTCCACCCCATTCGCTCATCACGCTGAGGACAGTCTGTGGGAATATCGACAAAGTTCGACTTAGAACTCCACACAATATTTGACTGCAGTTGGTTTAATTGAGGATTGGAAGACTCAAAACTTCCGGTTTCCTCTATATCAGAGTAAAGAGCAACTGCTGAAATGCTCTCAATATCTGCTACCTCAATCCCTGAAACACTAATATAACGAAAGCCCATATAGGTAAATTCAGGGCGATAGGTTTGACGTCCTTCGCGACAGGTATAGGTTAACGTAGCTTTAGCAGTACGTAAAAAAGTTGTATTAAGGCGACCATCTGGATGTAAAATTTCAGCATGTCGAATCGTAATCTGTTGACCTTTTTTTCCACGAACCGTCAGTTGGACAAGACCAGCAAAATTTTGTCCAAAATCATAAATGATTTCACCAGCTTCCTGTCTGATAGTTTGAGGATAAAAGACTTCATGTGCCTTTACCAATGAGCCATAAGTTGAAGAGATACAGGGGCGAATACTCACCATTTCTTTACTCGCAGCATGGAAAGAGAGAGAATGCAATTCTTTTGTGGCATTATAGCTTTCACCATCATAAAAATCAGCCATTTCCCAAGGTCCCTCAGTCGTTACGCCCCATGATTCATCGCTAACAATGACTTCTTGCTCACCATCTTCATATGTTACATGAAGTTCCATTAAGAGAGCTTGACGATTTGCTGTAATACGATTTTTCCTAGTATAGATAAAGCTACCAACTGCCCAGCCACCGGCAACCGTTACGTAGATATGATTCTGATCTGATAACTGATCCGTCACATCATATACTTGGTATTGAAGATTCGTCTTATAAGAAGTAAATCCAGGAGCAAAATAATCTTGTCCCGTACGTTGCTCATTTATAAAAATTGTGTAGATACCTAGAGCTGTTGAATAAATTTTAGCTGATTGTATGGGCTTTTTGAGTGAAAATGCTTTATGAAAAGTCATGGGATTCGGGGAAATCTTTTTTTCTACAAAACGATATGTTCCGTCTGTTATCCAATTTGCTTGCCACGGAATTGCCAATCGTCCTGTCTCAAAGGTCATGCGGGCAGTAGCAGTCTGACCATGATTATCTACCACCATCAGTTCGGCTTCATATTTCGTAAAAGGCTGTAAAGCAGGTCCTTGGTATTCTAAGGCGATCTGCTCTCCTGTCTCAAGCGTCCAGCCATTCACCGTTAATGTAGCTTGCTCAACAAAAGTAGCTTCTAAATCGCTCTCTAATTGATAAGAAAAGGCAGGATGCTCTTTATCCGTCACACAATTCTTTTCAAGATTCTCACATGTAAATTTTGTAATTTTTAACATCTCGTTTATTTATCTCCTATTCTTACTGTATTTCTTAACTATCTAAAGCAAATCTAGGAACTATCTTTCCTAGATTTAATTGAAATAACTAAGTCATTTAGTAAAAAGCAAAAGTAGGGTGGTACCACAATCCATGGGCACCCTACTACTGCTAACAATACTCTATCCCTCAGTTGATAGAAAGGCTGTCATAACGGATAAGAACCAAGTAATGACAAATAATACCAAGAGCATAACTGCCTGAGTTGCTGCAGTTGTCGCTGCTGCGTTACCTGCTTCAAGATTCGAAGCAAAAATGTATCCAAATGACTCAACTCGCATTGCTAAAAATTTGACCCCTGAAAAGATAATGAAAGATGGAAGTGCAAATTTAAAGACATTTGAGAAAATAAATTTTGCGCGTTGTGAATGAATGTGTTTCAACCCAAAGGGAACAAGACTAAGCATCAAGGTTGCGACTAAGGTCGTTAACACGACACTATTCATGTCTTGATAGTATGGTTGATTGACATTAGCAATGTAAAAACCTGTTACGACAACCAACATGATACTGACAATTACATTAGCATAAAACTCAATAGATTGTTTTAACGTTGACATCCTTATACTCCTTCCTTTCTACTCTTACAATTTTGACGGAAATACAAACCTCCAAAGACAAGTGCTAGAACACCTGAAGCCCCCATCATTCCATAGAAAGCTGTTTCCCACCATGGTGTCACACTAATGGTCTGAACATTTTGCGCCGCACTATTCGCATAGGCAAATAATTGATATTTCATATTCTCACGAGCTTTTGCAACAAATTCTTCATCTTGCTTGATAAGTTCAGTCGTGAAGTATGGCCATGTTTCATTTACTTCTTTCATGGTTTCGTTGGTTGAGAAGTCAGCAATCATTGACACACCGGCATTGATTAACATTTCTGGACGGAAATAACCAGCATTGTTATTCATATCTGTTGAAATCAAGCCTTGATAACCCCATTCTCCGCGCAGAATATTGGTCAATACGGCAGCTGAGCCGTTGACTGGAGTTGCACCAATCCGTGAGAAGGAGGCCATAACTGCCAAACCATTTCCTTCATCAAAAGCTCCTTGGAAAGCCCGAAGATCACCTTCACGCGCTTTTTGTTCATTCATATAGGTTGCAATACCAGAACGTTGTGTCTCTTGATCATTAAAGGCGAAATGTTTTGGTCCCACTAATACACCATATTCCATTGCTCCATCAACCGTCGCACGTGTCATATAGTTCGATAGCATGTCGTCTTCTGAATAGTATTCAAAGTTACGACCATTGTAGGCTGTGCGGTGTACATTAGCGCCAACGCCCCAAACAAACCAGTTGCCACTCATCAATCCATCGTTTCCTAGCAATTGCCCCCACTCTGTTACTAATGCCTTATTGAAGGTATTACCAAGAACAACTTCATTTGCCATTGTTCCCATATTGTAATTTGCATTTTTATCATCAGCATATTCTCCACGAGAGCTTAGGATATTTGAGAAGCCATTTGGCCCATCATTTTGATAAACGAGGGGCGAAGCAATTTCATTGATCACATCGCTGACGCTTCCGCCTTTAGAAATTTTTGCAATTAGTACATCGAGAGGAATTTGATTAACAAGTTCATTCCAACGAGGATCTCCTGCGTCGACGCTTCCGGCCAAATCAGACAGTTTTAAGTTCCCTTTAGAACCCTTTAAGTATTCTGTCTTCACTTCACCGTCCGCATCAAATTGATAGATTTCGTTTGTTAATTTTTGAACCCATTCATCCACTTTATCGCCATCAATTGTCAAATCATCATATTTTTTAGGGAATGTTCTCTCCCAATCACTACGTGATAGGTATGTTACATAATCTTTCTTGTAGTAATTAATATCTGCATCTTCCAATTGATTCACAATCTCGTTTCCAGTTTTCTTGGATTTAGCAAAACTGGTTTCATCAACTTGACCTTCTGAACCAATTACTTGATTAGTAGCCAAGGCTGCATTACCTAGCTCTTTTTGTCCTTGTGCAGCTAGGATATTGTTAACAGCAGCATGGGCGTTCTCACCAATGGCAAAGTAATAATTTCCACCATCTAAAATCAAACCACCTTTACCGCCTTTAGCAGTTGAATCCCAGCTAGTCATATATTTCATATCTGCTGTAATCGTAACTGTTTCAGATTCTCCAGGTTTCAACTCTTTTGTTTTTTCCATGCCAAGAAATTCAAGAGCAGATTTTTCAACCTGATGTTGTTTGTCGTAATCGGTGTATGGTGCTTGATAGTAGAGTTGGGCGACATCTTTACCAGCTACATCTCCTGTATTTTTTACCGTTACACTTGCTGTAACAGTTTGGGCATCCGGATCTACTTTGACACTATTTAGTGTTTGCTCAAAAGTTGTATAAGATAGACCATAACCAAAAGGATAGCTTACTTCATTCTCATATTTCCACGATGACGCTCCCTTAGACGCTCCTTTAGCACTAGAGGCATTTCCTTGTCCCAACACGCTATCGTAGTAACGAGATTCATAATATTTATATCCTGTATAGATTCCTTCCGCTTCAACCAAATAGTAGTTTGCAGCCATAGCTGGTTCTCCTCCGAAACTTCCTAGAGGAGAAGTTGGAGATAAATTCCCCATCAATGAATTTGGGGCAGTAATCTTAGAAAGATCTTTTAACTCAATACGACCAAAGTTTTGAGAGGCAGGAGCAACTGAATTATCAACTGCATAAGTATCTGCCAAATGCCCTGAAGGATTTGCTTTTCCACTCAAAACATCTGCGACACCATTCATCCCATAGGCACCAGGGAAGCCGATATACAGGATTGAATCAACTTTTTCATCTTTTTTGAGTTCTTCAATTTCCATCACAGAACCGCTATTGACAAGCACAATGACTTTGTCAAAGTTATCCTTGGCCAATTGAAGAATTTCTTTTTCGTTCTTACTAAGGGAAAGAACACTATCCGTTTCATATTTCTTTGTGTCAATCCCTTCTGCACCCGGATAATAATCATTTCCTTCAGAGCCAGGACGCGAAATCACAACGATAGCTGCATCATTATATTCCTTAAAGCTATCTTGGTAGTCAGCTTTTGCTTTCCCTTCTGTCGTATAGCTAGAAATAGCTGGCTCAGAAGGTTCATATGGTGTTGAAAATTCGGCCGGTCTATGGCCATAGATAGGAGCAGTTCCTGTCCAAGTCTTCTTTTCACCCGTTTGGACTTCACCAAAGGTTTTATAGATATCCAGCATGGTTGGATTCACATCAAATCCAGTATCAGTCAAAGCTGTTACTAAATCAACCTGATCTTCACTCGTTACTGTACTGCCAATTACACCTCCAAGGAAAGGATATTGGCTTCCCATTCCAAACAAGGTAACCTTCTTATTTTTTAAAGGCAAAGTAGCTTTTGCATTTTTTAATAAGACACTTCCTTCCTCAGAAACGCGTTTTCCTAAATCCTTATGCGCAGCTACTAAAGCATCTGTCGTTTCATAAATCGGCTTAAATTTATCATCACTTGTTGTCATTGTACTTGAAGTACCAAGTGCAAAGTCAATTGAACTCCGCCAAGTATTCACAATTCCAGTTGCACTAGCTAATGCTACCGAAGATGATAGGAACAATGCTGACATCCCACGAAATACTCTACCTGAGTTTTTCATTTTTTAACCTCCGTATATCTTTTGGCTTTCTCAAACAGGCGACTAGCTCTAGAAACTATTCCTATTATGAAAGCGGTTTTCGTTTATGAAATTATTATAGCGAAAAAGAAAACGATTACAACACTTCTGTCGTATATCGTCTTTTTTTCGTCGTAATTGGACAAACACTAGATTACTGTGGTGGAAATAAAATAGAAAGCTCAAACCAACCGTCACGTGTGAGAATCTCTAAGGAACCTCCATACTGGTGTACAATCGACTGGATGCTTTTTAAGCCAAAGCCGTGATATCCTTCTTCTGCCTTCGTCGTTTTCGGAAGATTGCCTACAAATTCCAAATCCCCTTCAAATCGATTTTCCAATCGAATACGGACAAATCCCTTGGTCTTTGTCACCACTAAATGAATCAACCGCTGTTTCTTGTCCTCAATTTTTTCTGTATTTTCAATTGCATTATCCAGCATATTTCCTAGTAAAGTCATCAATTGAACTGCATCTAGAAATTCCAAAGACTTTCCATCTACAACAGTTGTAAATTCAATCTCTTTTAATTGACATTGAATCGATTTTCCAGTCAAAATGGTATCGACAATCGGGTGCCCTGTACGATTCTGTGCCTCGTATAATTTAATATCTTTTTCAACCTGATCTAAATAGGCTTGACCTTCTTCTGTGCTCATTCCTTCCCGAATAGCCTGAATCTGGTATTTTAAATCATGGTATTTCTGATTAACCACATTCATACTTTGCTCTAACATCGCGTAATTCGCATGTTGAGTAGAAAGTATGTCTTGCAGTTTGTCTTTTTCTGTCCGTGCTTTTAGCCCACTAATCTGAAAATGATACGCATTTAGAAGAGCTACTCCTGCAAAATCTACCAAGGTTCGAATGAGAAATAATTCTTTTGACACATTCACACTGAAGACACTCTCGCCTACAACATAGCTTAAATTGCTCATCACAAAAACTGCTATACCAATCATTAGAGTAGAAACCATCTCACGGTTACTTATCGATAAGTGATGATTAAACTGTTTCAACTCTTTTTCTAAAAAGTACAGACTACACACCACAATCGGCAAAGTAACCAACATTCCTAAGGCATAAGTTGTATACTGGACCCGTATCTGGAAAAGAGTCGCCACATAAAATGTAACCTGCCATGCTAGCGAAGCGATAAATTCTCCAGTAATAAACGTCCGAACAGCAAAATAGATACTGGTTTTGACATCATACCGGCAGGCTAGATGAATATCGTATAAAATCAAGGCTAGATATAACAGCATCATCGGAAGAAAAATAATCGTAATCCCATCACTCATGGTCATTAAAACCATTAAAGTAAGCAAGAACCCTATCTGAAGACCAACTAATGAAGGTCCCTGTAAGCGTTTCGGACTCAGCCAGATACTAAAACAGGCACTAACCCAATAAGCCCATGCATAAAATAAGCCAGGTGTGTGTTGTAAGACTGCTTCTGTCATTTTCCAACCTCATTTAGATAATGATTCATTCTATCTAAAAATTCCTTGCGTCTAGCTCTACTGACTGGTATCCTATTTTCTCCGACCAGCACATCATTATCTTCCAGCCCATCCACATAGTCTAAATTAATGATACAACCACTATTACAGCGGAAAAATGGCAAACCTTCTAACTCTTTTTCCAAAGCCTTTAAAGTCCCTCTAACACTAATCACTTCTTCTACCAAGTGATATTCAATCTCATGATTGTGGACTTCGACATATGCCAATTCATCTGTTGAAATGCGTTTGACATTGTTATACCGACTAATCAATAGTTGCTTGCCCTGTTTTTTCGTCATGCGCTCCAACGCTCTCGTTATTCGCTGAGCAAAAGCAAAATAATTGATGGGTTTTAAAACATAGTCCAGGGCTTCAACGGCATAGCCTTTCATAGCATAGTGCATCATATTTGTTATAAAAATAATCACAACATCTCGATCACGCACACGAATTTTTTCGGCCGCAGTCATCCCATCCATTCGATCCATTTCAATGTCCATCAAGATAATATCGACGTTGTCAGGATAGTTCAAGACAATTTCTTCTCCATCTTTGTACCGTGTCCATTTAAACTGAGTATCTTGTTCCCGTTCATAACGCTGCAAAAAATCAATCAAGGTTTGAGCATATCCATCATCATCTTCAACAATTGCTATCCGAATCATTCTCTCCTCCAATCCACTCACCATTATACCATTTTAAAAGAGAGATTCAATGTATTATTTTGCTGCTTCGATGGCTTACTCATCAACTATCTCCTCTAAAAAATCTGGTTGCATGATTAAAAAGAGGAGTGAGACAAACCATGATGAACGTGTCATCCACAAAAGAATGTAATCTAGAAGAATACGTATAAAAAATCGGTATTTCGCAGAAATCGATTTCCCCCACTTCTTTATTTCTGGGTTCCGGCTAAACTACTCCACTGGATTTGTTTACTCTCACCCCTGTAAGTTGACGCTGTTTGTAGAATGTTGATTTATCAACGTTTTACAAACCCGACAACTACTGCGTCGAACTGTTAAAACTACAAAAGTAATGAGGTCAGGGATTTTTGTCTTACACTCCTCAATTGTTATCCTATAAATCAACGATAACCGTATTATTCCTTCCTTCAACGATAACCTTAGTTTGTGGAGCTGACTTCTGTACAATAAGAAGTGCTCGACCATTATAAGTAGTGGTTATGTTTGATTGATAATGGTAATCTGGTTTCGGATTACCACTACCAAAACCTAGAATTTCAGCACCACTCACTTCGACAGATAATAGACAATCCTGATTTGTAATCAACACATCATTTTCATCTTCTAACGCAAGGGAAATATAGGTCAAATCTTCATTTTCTTCAACAGTTGCTGTAAGGTGCATCGTTGCGACATCCGCGCTAGACAAAATTGTTTCTCCAATTATTTGCCCATTTTGGTAGTTAATTGCTTTTAACACTCCTGCTTGGTAAGGAAGCTCAAAATAAGTGACATGTGCTAAATTTGTTCCAACTTCTTTGATTTCTACTAATTCATCATTCAAGTAGAGAGCGACTTGCTCTCCTGGTGCATAAACTTCAACTATGACAGGTTGTCCTTCATGACCATTCCACGTCCAGGAACTGATAGAATCAGACAGAACCCACGGAGTTTTAATCAATTTTTCACCGTAATGCGTAGGATTTTGAACTGCGATATAGGGAGCACGACGAAAACCAAAAACAATCTCTCGATAATAGGATAGAGGCCTCCTTACTCCAGTAATATCGATGTCGCCTGTGTAGGCTAATTGACATGGAAACTGAGCACTAAATCCTCCCTCTCCAAACCGATAGGCCGGAACACCAACACCAGCTTCACCAATATAGTCCCACCCAGTCCATGTGAAATCACCAATCACACTTGGCAATTGTTGAATGATGGTCCAATTCCGCGCAATTTCGGGTGGGTAAGTTTCACTACCAACCATTATTCGATTTGGGTACTGCTTGCTGTCGACTTCATATCGAGCCGTCATATAATTGTAGCCGGCAATATCTGTTGCTGCAGTAGCCAGTTCGAGTTTTTCTCCAACAATGGGATGAGTAACAATTTCATCTAATCGTTGATCAATCAAGGTCATAAAATCATTGACGTTCCCTTCAATATCAGTAGATTGAGCAGCAACATCTGCCATAATCTCTGGAATGCGATCACCAGAAGCAAAAATACCATTAATACCTGCTAGGGTCGGCCGAGAATTGTCTATTGCCTTAATTGCATCATGGATTTTCTTAGCTAGATAACTACCATGCTCTGTCGCAATTTCAGGGATTTCATTGCCAATGGAATAAAGAATCACACTAGGATGATTGTAATCTGAATCAACCATGGCCTTCACATCCTTTTCCCACTGTTCTTCAAATACTAGACTGTAATCAAAATCACTTTTAAAACGAGTCCACATATCGAACGTCTCATCCATGACATACATTCCCAATTCATCACATGCCTTCAACAGAGCTGGAGCAGCTGGATGATGCGCCATCCGAATTGCATTAAATCCTGCATCTTTTAAAATTCTTATTTGGCGCCTGTGGGCTGTTTCGTAGGTTTTTGCTCCTAGCAACCCACTATCATGATGGATACAGGCTCCTCTCAACTTAACAGGTTGGCCGTTTATCCGTAATCCTCGCTTGCTATCAACATGGATTGTGCGAATACCGAACTGTTTACTAACTTCATCAATAACGAAACCTTTCTGAAGAATTTTTTGCTCAATTTTATACAGAATTGGTGTTTCTGCAGTCCAAAATGTCGCATTAGTTAGCAGATACTGGTGGCTATAGTACTCTTTTTGTCCTGTTGGAAGAAAATACGGGCGCTCATCAGTTACAATTAGCTGATTTTCAGCATCAAAAATCCGTGTTTCAATAGATAAACGTTGTGGACGAGCAGTTTCGTTTTCAATTGCCACCCCAACTTCTATCAACGCATCCTGGCCATTCAACTCAACTGTCTTAACCCTGCTTCCCAGAGAAGAGAAATGTAGTTGTTCACTTTCTAGCAGATAAACATCTCGATACAGTCCACTTCCTGAATACCAACGACTATTGCTCATCGCACCATTTCGCACTTGAACACGAATCTCATTGTCTCCAATGTTCAAAAAGTCATGGATTGGAATTTCAAATGTCGTGTAACCAAAATGATGTTTACCTGCCAATTGACCATTGACATAGACGAAAGTATTCATATAGGAACCTTCAAATTTCAAAATGAACCTTTTATGCTGTACTTCCTTCGTTAGGGTAAAATTCTTCAAATAAACATAATTCTCGCCATCACGGAATCCTGTATTTCCACCATTTTGACTTTCCGAATATGGTTCTAGCTCAAGCATCGCATCATGTGGTACAGTTATCTCTCGAGCATGATTAGGAACATCCCAGACTAGGGCAAACGAATCCCCATCTTTCCAAAATTTCCAGCCTTGATTATATAGTGTTTCTTTCATGACATATCCTTTCTAATAGACAAGAACGACCCAGAGAAGATTATTCAACCGAGTCGTTGCCGCTTTATTTTTATTGAACTGTTAAAATAATCCTTTTATAAGATGTTAGAGGAGTATCACATTGATTCGAGATTTCTAACACCATATGGAATGTATCTCCTGTCTTAGCATCATCAGGGATTGTGACAGTCATAGTTGAAGTATGAACCCCTTCCATCTCAAGCAACCAAGTTTTTTCAATTGTACCTGAATGAATAGAGGTCACAAGCTCCATATCAGCAAAGACAGTTTTTTCCTCGATCATATCAATCTGACTGAAATCCCAATAAGTTGATACTTCTTCATAACACCACCATTTATACTCTAGTTGCAAGTCATTTAAATCCCTTGCTTGCGCATCTAATGTTACTTTTTGACCGGCAGTTACTAAGTAATCAGCCATATCAGATATGACTGGATAGTGATTTGCCTGTTCAAACCGATCAGTTATACACCAATTAGCACGCGCAGCAAAATCTGACTGAATAGCTCTAATCCAACGAATAAAAGAATACTCTACTTCAAAACGTGAAGTTAGTGGATTATAGTCATAGGCACGATTTCGGTATATCTGTTTTTTTACCTTCTTAAAACGACCTCCCCAACCACCAAAGCTAGGATCTTCAAATCCACGTAGCGAAGCAGGCAATAGGTAAAAATAAGATAGTGAGTCACCTTCTGAAATAAAATCATATTGTCGGTAGTTCGGATGAGCAGTTAAATATGATTCTTGACCAAATTGTTCAGACTCTAACTCTCCTTCCAAGTAATGACCATCCCCAATCAAGGCATATTCCTCAAGAAGTTTTCCTTTACCAACAACATGATCTAGTTGCCATCTACTTTCAAATAATGATTTGGGCTCTGGATTTAAATTTTTCCAACCGTATGAAAAATAACCAAAGTTCATATCATCATACAAAATTGTTAAATTCCAGTTTGGTACAATATAGTCTCTGTATGTTGAATCTTGTTCTAAAATCATATAGAGCACCACTTTTGATTCGACCTTTTCTTTAATTTCTTCCCACTGAGGTGTATGTTCATATTGTTCTTGAATCGTTTTCAATGCGCGTGCAGTTGTATTTGTACCACCCCAAGATTGAATGTAGAGGGGACGCGAGTCATCATCTAGTATTAGTTCAGATAAAAAGCTCGATCCTTCCGTCTCTATTTCCATCTCCCCTACATCAGTAATGTTTCCGATCCTATATACTGAGTTTAATTCCTCAGGGGTAGGATAATCTTTATCGTGTTGAATGAGATTAGCATAGACTTCACCATACCGAGCAATCATCTTAGGAATCCAAGTTGTTCCCGTCCATCGATAAGATGGTTTTTCTGGAGTGCCACTATAGTGAAACATAGAGGAGGTCAGGATAATCCCCGCCACCTCCATATCATTTGCATAAAGTAATAAGCGAATGAAGGAATTGATATCATCAATTTCACCGTCTGTCGTCACAACTGTTCTTAATCTCGTTTTCATTTCCTCTCACCTTAAAAGCTCCCACTATGCTCCATGATTATCTTCAGAATGGTCACGAATCATGCTCTTCATAAGGGCAATATCATCATAGTGCTTCTCGACAGGATTAAATCGGAGACAAAGTAGCATAATACCACCCGTAATGATCGGTGCTGCAAATCGCATAAAATTCAAAACAAAAAGCGTCGCCTCATTTTGTTGTCCAATAGCACCTGCTACATATCCAACTAACCCAAGAATAAATAATGGTAAGGAATTACTCACTGTATTTCCACATTTTTGAGCGAATCCCTTAATAGACGAGATAACCCCGTTTGCTGAAATACCTTCTGTAAACTGAATATAGTCAATTGCATCATTCACCAATACATTTACAAGAGCATTTTGCATAGAAGCTAATGCTGTTGCTACAAATGTTAGTACGCACAGTACGATAAAATTAGATTTTCCAACAAAGAATAGAATCGCATAAACAAGTGAGGATGATAAAACTGAAAAGATGAGTGCTCTTTGTCCAGTTTTAAAAATTCGTAAAACAATTGGAAGTAAAAAGACCATTGATACTAAGGCTCCCATAGAAACAACCAGCATATACGTTTCAATTAAATCAGGTCTTGCAAGATAATACATCACATAAAATACTGAAGTTGCAAACATCAATCCATAACCAAGTGAAGCCATAATCCACACAACAATAAACGGAGTTAATTCTTTATGACGTAAAATTCGTTTTAAATCTTGTGTTAATGGGCGTTCCGGAAGAGGTTCTACATATTTTTCTTTCGATACTGCAAATAGTCCCCAGAAGGAAATACATGAAAAAAGTCCTAAAATAAGCATTAACGGGATATAACCGTTCGAAATTCCAAAGATATTCTCAAAGAATGATTTCAGACTAAGAGCATATGAAGAGCCAATTGTAAACATTAAAGCCGTAAAGCCAGCACCTAACATAATTACACGATTTCGTAATTGATCATCTTTTATATGAGCTGGTAAAACAGACATTTGTGGCATTGTATACATAGTGACAGTCATACCATACCCAATGTAGATAATCATGTAGTACCAAATGTTATTTTTGCCTAATCCAGGATTAAACCACAGTAAGGTGGCAAAAAAAGTTAATAAAACAGGCGCTGGAATAAAATAAGGTCTATATCTTCCCCAGCGTGTCTTTGTCCTATCTGCCACAACTCCCATGATTGGATCGTTTACTGCATCCCAAAACGTTGCCGCAAGCATTAAACCTGCTACTGCCGTCGGGGCAATCCCGACTGTATCTGTTAAGTAGACACTGAAATAACTACCAATAATCGCCGCTATCATCATAGCTGTACCGCTAACAGATGAAGCATGGAAAAAAGCAAATTTCCGCTCAAAGATTTCTTTTGGCTGTTGATTTTCCATAAGATAAACTCCTTTTTGATTTATTTTTATCTTTTACAATTATCAGTATATCAACAAGAAAGCGCTATCTCTATATCTGAAAATCAGATGTTTTCTGTTCATTTCGTAGGTATAAAAAATACAGTGTCCCTTTCAAAACTTGTCAACAATCATTTTCTATCGTTCTCAAACGTTTATGAACATCAATAAATTCCTCTGCAACAATTTTAAACCCTTCTGCACTAATTAGCTGATCTTCAGCATGAAGTAGGAGCAAATTAATTGCTGGACCATCTCCACTTGCTTCTTTTTGAATCAACTCACTATGCGCATGGTGACCTTGAATAAATACTTGTTCCCCTTCTTTAATTAAGGCTTCCGCTTCCTCAAATTGACCTACTTTTGCCAATTGGATTGCTTCAATATAACAACTACGAGCCGTTCCAACTGCTGAAATAATTTGAAATGCGACAAGTTCATTACCTTCCATCGTTACTTCCCTTCAATCAATTCAATAGCACGATTCACAACTGCTTTTCCATCCATCATACCATAAGCTGTCATATCAATTGCTTCAACAGGACAAGAAACCTGTTCCCTCACTGCATCAATCTGAAAACGAACTTGTGGACCTAAAAATATAACGTCTGCTGTACTACCTTCTTTTTCTGCTTCAGCAATAGGGTAAGCAGCAATACTACATTCAATGTCAAGTTCCTTAGCTGCTACTTTCATCTTTTCAACAAGCATACTTGTAGAAAGTCCAGCGCTACACAACAATACAATTTTTTTCATGATTTTTCCCTCTTTATTTTTATTCTGCTTTCGCTTCTTCTCTCAAAGCTTGATTATCTAAGACTTTGAAGAATGGATAGTAAATTAGTCCAGAAATGACTACTGCAACAAGTTGATAAATACCAAATGATAAACTACCTTGAGATAGTCCACCAATAAGTGGTGGTAAGGAACCTGCTCCTAGAATTCCGATTGGAGGAGTCACAATTCCAATTTTCATCAAGAAATATCCGAGTCCTGATACGATAATTGGAACAATAAGAAATGGAATTAGTAAAATAACATTCAACATTACTGGCATTCCAAATATAACCGGTTCATTCACACCAAAAATCCCTGCTGGAAAGACCGCCTTACTAAAAGATTTATACCGCTCACTTTTTGCAAAGAAGAACATAATAGTAACCAAACCTAAAGTTGCACCACTACCTCCTAAATTTGCTAAATCATATAATGCAAAACTAATTAAATTTGGAGCAACTTGACCTGCTTGAACTGCTGCGGTATTCTCAGCTAAGTACCCCAGCATAATTGGCATGAAAATTGGTAAAACAGTTAGTGAACCATGAATTCCAAAGAACCATAAAAGATTTGCAATCAATACAACAAGTAAGAATGCCGGCAATGTACCTGTTAGGGACTGAAGTGGAGTCTGTAGTATTTTATAAACAAATTCTGTAGCTGAATTGAAAGAAGTCATCGCAAATGACACTTTAACAATAGCAAATAAAACTCCTATCACGGTAACCGGAATTAAAGCAGTAAAAGATTGTAGCACCATAGGCGGTACACCTTCTGGCAACTTAATTGTTATATTTTTTTCAACAAAGAAGGCCATCATCTTTGTACAAACAAGACCTACAATAATTGCTGTAAAAACACCTTTCGCTCCTAAAAAACTAGTATCTAAAAAAGTAACTCGTTCTACTAACTCTGAGTTAAGAGGAATTAGCAGAAGAAAAGAAACCATACTAATTAATCCAGTGCTAAAAGCATGTTTTTCTATCTTGAAATTTTGACTAGCACCATATCCAACACTGAACGCCATATATAATCCAGCCATATCAGTTGTAAATTTTGGAATAACATTAAAAACCTCCTTCAAATGGGTATGAGTTAGAAAATTAACATAAGGTTCCCACTGAATATTATTTAAAACTGTGAAAAAGGCTCCAAACATAATGATACTTAACAGACTCATTGAGCCTCCGCCAATACTTTTTATATATCTATTCCCAGCAAGTTTGTTCGCAAGTGGAATAAAATATTTTTCCATAAATTCTACAAATTTTTTCATCATTTTCTCCTCGTAAAATAAGTTTATGGGGATTTTTAATCCCAAGTGTTAACAATGTTATCACTTGACTATTGCAAGGTTTTCCAGAACAATAAAGTCATGGAATGGACTCATGGTTGTTTCTTTTCCTCCCTGTTGCAAAGTATTCAAAAAGAAGTCTGTTACCCAAGCCTTTGTCCTTACTTCCAACACACTAGCTGTTTCCGCAAACCTCACTTTCTGTATCTAAGAGGGTACAGACGGCAGGTGAGCTAGTAGGTAGAATTCTCTTATGCGAAGCTGTTGGTTCAGGGTGTTTCTAGAGAACCTTACAGTAGTCAAGAAAACTTCCAGTTTCAATTGAAATGTTTTGTCGGTTTAGACGTTAACTCTAAATATTAGAATGTTTTATTTTCTCTTGATACCAATAATAACTTTTCTTCGGAATTCGGGCACATTCTTTCAAGTCTGTATCTGTTCGATCAACATAAACAAGACCATATCGTTTAATAAATCCTTGGTGAGAGCTAACTAAGTCCAAAAATGACCAAGTAGAATAACCTAATAATGGATAACCATCCGCCACAAATCGCTCGCATTGCGCAATGTGTTTTTCGAGGTAATCAATACGGTAATCATCATTGATCCTCCCATCCTCTACTACATCAGAATAAGCCAAGCCATTCTCTGTCACAATCATCGGCAAATGATAACGCTCGTAGACATCTCTCATTCCAGTATACAGTCCTTTTGGATCGATACCAAATTCCATCCATTTTGTCTTTTCTAAGTATTGATTATTACCCAAAGTAAATAATTCATTTCGATAAAACGGTGGCAGTTTTAAAGAATCATCACTAGTTTTTTTCGCTCGAATACATGTACTACAATAATAGTTGATTCCGATAAGGTCTGGACGATTTGTCGTTAACACCTCATCATCGCCTACTTCAACTTTTGGAAACCATCCTTGTTCTTCTAGGTATCGTGTATATGACTTTGGATAGCGACCAAAGACAGACATGTCTAAAAAGCAATTTTGTAGAAAATCTTGCGCATCTTTTGCGGCTTGAACATCCTCTGGCGAAGAAGTTTCTGCATAAACAACCTGCATAGAGCAAACCGGCCCAATCTTTCCATCTGGTACTAGCGTCCTGAATAAACGGATAGCCATCTTTTCAGCAAGAGACATATGATAACTCATTTGATACATATCTTTCATGCCTTGTTCTTCTGAAACATTGTGATTTCCATTTAAATCTTTCGCTGCTACCGCAATCATCTGTTCATTGATGGTTCCCCACATTTTGATACGATCACCAAAAGCCTCAAAACATATCCTTGCATAATTCACAAAATCATTGATACATTCTCTTGATTTCCATCCTCCATAATCATCTATCAAATGCTGTGGCATCTCAAAGTGATATAAAGTAGGAAATGGGGTAATACCATATTTTAAACACTCATCAATAATTTGATTATAGAATGCAATTCCTTCAAGGTTAACCCTTTTTCCATCTCCCATTATTCGAGTCCAATTGAACGAAAACCGATAGAGAGACAATCCCAATTCAGCCATCAATCGAATATCTTCTTTCCAATGATGAAAGTGATCCGAAGCAACTCGGTTATCCGCAATTCCTTCTGGTACATTTCGAACATCCGTGGTAGCTACTCCTTTTCCACCTAAGTCGAATCCACCCTCAACTTGAAATGCAGAAGTGGATGCCCCCCAGTAAAATTTTTCCGTACTCTTCATTTTGTTCCTCCATTCATTTTTCTAACCTTAGTTTAACAATTTTTAGATCCTAAAGCGAGGTCAATTTGGAAGACAAAATTTCAAGAAAAATAAAAAGTTTCATGTTTTGAAACTTTTTATTTATAATTGATAAAATAATACATTATTAACAATTCAATGACATGCAGTAAAGATAATCTTCCCTCTGTTTCCGAATTGTTCTTATTACATAGAATAATTTCATCCGCATCACGTAATAATTTGGAATTATGTTCCATCGTGATTGCAATAACTTTCGAACCTTTATTTTTTAGCATTCGGATAATTTCACTTGACCTGTAAAAATAGCCCCCTTCAAGAGAAGCAATAATGGCAACACTATTCTCACTAAAATCACCTATAATCTCACGCTGCTGTTCAAAATTCCAAGGTAGGTGAATATACTTATTGCATTCTGCCATTTTCTTTTGATAATGTTGTCCCAAAATAGTCGCAAATTCTAATCCTAGGTAGACCACATCATCAGCTTTATATATCCAATCGGAAATTTTTTCAATTTGATCCATATCAATATTTTGTAGATTATAATCTAGATTTTCTTTCGCGCTGACTGTGTATCGCTCAAATAGTGGCAAAATATCTGCACCTTTTGCTTTTAGTACATTAGAAGAATAATCAACATCTATACTAATATAACCTTCACATTCTTTTTTAAATTCGCTAAAAGAAGAAAAACCTAATGACTTTACAAATCTTGAAATAGAAGCTGGAGAAACAAAACATAAATCTGCCAAATCATAAATGGATATTTGTGGAATCTGCCTGAAATTCTTTAATATTCCTCTAGCGATGGAAAACTGAGTTTTATTTGAAATTGAATCATTCATGAGTCGCAATAAAATTGCCATAACCGTAATATTTTCCATATTTTTTTTATCTCCAAATTCTGAACTAACACTAAATCTAAGTATAACATGAAGCTATTTGTTTTACAAATATACTAAAAAATGATCTGCTAAGAATGTAGCAGACCATAAAAATAAGTCCCTCTCCAAGTAATTTCAAAATTATTTTACTCGCTCACTTATCCATTCCCAAATAGTTTGACCATCTTTATTAACAACTTCATTATTAAAGAAGTATACCCAGGATGAATGACCGCCAAAATTATATGGTTTTCCTTCTTCATCCAAAATATTTCCATCCAGATTAACAACACTATCAAAAATAACTGTTTCTAATTTAGTAGCTCCAGCAAGTTTAAGCCTTTGAATCGTAGGCTCCTCATACTGTTGCGGCACAACAAGCGGATCATCTTTGGAATAAACGAAATAGAGTGGCAAATCCTTTAACGTTTGAATATCTTCATCCGTTAAAAACTTGTCTTCCATAGCCTCACAAATTAGTACATATCCATCATATTCTGTAGCATAGGTCTTGGCAAGTAGCATTCCCATAAAACCACCATTTGAACAACCTGCAATGATAATTTTTTTGGAACCAGTCTTTTCCTTATAAAATGCAATCAATTCATGCAACGATTTCGTATAGTAGGAGCTTCCATTTGAAATAATTCTACCTTCAACTAGGGAGTCCTGTCCTGTTTTATCCATCCAAAAACTAGGACTTTGAGGAACTAAAATGTTTGCCCCTCCGATTGAATTTTGAAATTCTTCTTTCCCCAAAATGGCTGCTTCATTTCCTAATAACGGCATTTTGGAATCAGTGTTTTTTACTCCTCCTTCTCCTAGACCATGTAACCAAACAATTAGGGTTTCGCTTTTTTGTGTTGGATTATAAAAAGCATATTGATAAGTTGTCCCGTCGCTAGCAGTATACTGATCAAAAGCGAAATTGTCTACAGAGGTGTACAATTTTTCCATTTCGGGTTTAATAACGAATTTAGAAACCGAGCTTCCCGAAGAAGTTACGGATGCATTATTCACAAGTTTAATATCCAACTTATATATATCAGGATAGCGATTTGTAAATGTCTCTGGAGAAATATAAAAATATCTTCCTTCTGTCGGTCCTACCTTAAGAGTAAGCGTTATATATTCTGAAGCATTTGACTTTTTATATCCTTTTTCATCACTAGTAAAAACCTCAAGAACTTTTCGCTGATTCTCAGTCTCCTGCACACCTTTTTCAGCTTCCATAAAATTAAACGTATTTTTTGATTCAGTCACAATAAAATCCTTTGCCGAAAGAGTCTTTGTATCTATCTTGTGATCTTGAATAGGTTACACTAAACTAGACAAAAATTATAAAGTGTTCTACACTGAACTAAAGAAAAGAGGAATCCCTTATGTCTAGAAAACCACGTCGTCACTTCACCGATGATTTCAAAAAACAAATCGTTGACCTTTACCAAGCAGGGAAAAAGCGTAGTGAGCTCATCAGAGAATATGAGCTAACCCCTTCAACCTTCGATAAGTGGGTGAAACAATCCAAAACAACTGGATCGTTTAAGACCGTTGATAACCTTACTGCTGAACAGCGCGAGCTGATTGCCCTCAGAAAACGAAACAAAGAGCTTGAAATGCAGGTTGACATCTTAAAGCAAGCAGCGGTGATTATGGCGCAAAAAGGGAAGTAATCACCGCTAATAAAGATAAATACAAAATTGTAGACATGTGCCGTTGCTTAAATATCCCGCGTTCTAGCTATTATTACAAAGCCGTTGAACCTGTATCTGAAGCAGAGATTGAAGGAAAGGTTAGAAACATTTTCTCTGAAAGCAAGTCCAGATACGGGGCTAGGAAAATCAAGAAATGCCTGGAAGCTGAAGGCATCTGCTTGTCTCTCCGACGGATTCGGCGCATCATGAAGCGCCTAAATTTGGTCTCTGTTTACCAGAAAGCTGTCTTCAAGCCTCGTTCTAAAGGGAAGAACGAAGCTCCCATTCCTAATCTCTTAGATCGACAATTCGACCAACACAAGCCTTTAGAAGCCCTTGTCACGGACTTGACCTATGTTCGTATAGACCAGCGTTGGGCTTACGTTTGCCTCATCATCGACCTCTTTAATCGAGAAATCATTGGCCTGTCAGTCGGTTGGCAGAAGACCGCAGATCTGGTAAAGCAAGCAATTCAGAGTATCCCTTATGCTTTAACCAAGGTCAATCTTTTTCATTCTGACCGTGGCAAGGAGTTCGATAATCAGCTGATTGATGAGATGCTAGTGGCCTTTGGTATCACCCGTTCTCTTAGTCAAGCTGGTTGCCCTTATGACAATGCCGTGGCTGAAAGCACCTACCGTGCTTTCAAGATTGAGTTTGTTTATCAAGAACAATTTTCAACACTGGAAGAACTGGCCATCAAGACAAGAGACTATGTCCACTGGTGGAACCATCATCGTATTCACGGTAGTCTCAATTACCAAACTCCCATAGCTAAGCGAGGTATCGCTTAAGAAAAACACTTTATAAGACTGTACAGAAAACTGTTGCCTTTTCATCTAGTTTTAAAGTTACTCTACTGATGCTCTCACCCCAATCATAGCCGTCTAGATATGCCGAATAGACTCCTCTGACTTCAATTGACTTTTTAGCACACCCACATAATAAGCATACGCATAATACTACTATACTAAAAAATATTTTTCTTGTTTTCATAACTTGCCTTTCTACGATCTTTAGTTAAAGTACAATCAAAAGTTAAAATATGCAACGTACAATACTTAAAAATCCTCCTTTCTTAAATGCACGAGATATTCTAGCTTCGCTTCCATCTTCATTTTAATAAATTCTAGAAATTAAAACTATAGCAATTTAAAAGGGGGAATTGCAAAAAAAAATAAATGTTTCAACTTTTGAAACATTTATAATCTCATTACAGACTTTTTAGCCCCACCGACCTTTTTCTTCTAATGGTAGGGAAAAGCGTTTTTGGAGCCAAATATCAGCCGCGGTAATCCATTCAGCTGCGATAGGATTGAGGTCTGTTTTCGCTGTTGCAGTAGCTTGAGTAGCTAAGGCTAACCCATGATTCCCCTCCTCATAGATATGAATTTCAAATGGAACACCTGCATCAGCTAAAGCAGTAGCCATACGAGTGGAATGGCCTACTGGAACAAGCTTGTCACCTGCTGTTGCCCAAATAAAGGTTGGTGGAGTCGAATGACTTACTAATCTTGTGGCACTCACTTCTGCTAGCTCTTCATCACTCGGCTCTTCTTGTCCAAAAAAGGCAAGGTTAGACAATTTAAAAAGACTTTGTGCGATATCATCTTGATAGCGGACAGACTCTTTCATATAAAGGTAATCTGAAATCGGATAACCCGCAATAACGGCTGCTGGCTTGACCTTTGCAGCTTCAAAATCATCTATAATCACTGGTTTATCATAATGAACAGCATAATTCAGGACATTGTGACCTCCGGCTGAGAAGCCACAAAGCACTATTTTTTCAGCATCAACGAACCATTCATCGGCATGATCATAAATAATCGTCATGGCATGTGCTATATCACGAATTGCAGCAGGATATTGACACTCTTTCCGTGGTTCAAACGTTTCGCCTTGTAACAAACGCTCAAATCCATTTGGTGTATCAAAAAAGACATGGTAACGTAGAACAAAGGCATGATATCCCATCGCAGCAAATCGTAATGCTACAGGCTCCGCTTCTCTATCAGAGCAATTTAAATAAGCCCCGCCTGGACAAATTAAGACTGCTGGTCTTTTTTTACCAACCAACAATTCCTGTGATTCATCTAAAATATAAGTCGTTAACGATACATGTTCATTATTCGCGTCTAAAGGAATTTTTTGAATGAGCATCATTAGCCCTCCTTGTATATTCTTTATATACAGTATACTGCTAAGCCAAATGACTCACAAGAGGCATTTCGCTGTCAAAGACTATTCATTTCGTAGATAAATGCCCTAACATAAAGTCATTGCTTCTGAACTTGTTTTCTGTATTCGGCTGGAGACATACCGAGTATTTTTTTAAATATTTTATAAAAGTAAGATGGATTTTCATACCCCACTTTTAGCGAAATTTTTTCAATTGGAGCAGTTGTATAGCGTAGATATTCAGCAGCTACGTTCACTCGCTGAATATGCAGTAATTTAACAAAGGAATGCCCTGTATGCTTTCTTAAGTAGGTTGAGAGATAGTTAGGGTTAAAGCCAAAATGCTTTCCCATTTCCTCTAACGTCACGCTTGCATAGTGCTTTTCAATATATAGCAGTAACGATAGTAAAGTAGACTCTGTCTTGCGACTGCTTTGAACTGCTGAACTTTCTCTTGAGGACAGTCTGAGTAATTTGGCAAATAAGACTAGAAGCTCATACTGAATAATATGATTGGATTGATTGTCCAGTATATTATAGTATTCGTAGACGATATTTTCAATCGTATGCTGGACACCGTCTGTATCTTTGGTGTGAAAAATAGTGTACATCCCATTTTCAGTAGTCATTGATGAAGAGAAAAATAGTAAATCAGCTAAATAACTACTACTACCACTTCTGCGTAAGAAATCCAAATCACTATGGGAAAAAGCTGTTTGTTTTAAGGCAATATTAAATACAAGATTTTCTTTTCCAATACTCTTATTTTGATGAATCGTATTGGGACCAACGATAAAAATATCCCCTTCTTGTAAAATTATTTCTTCGTGTTCCACCAAAATAGTCATCCGTCCTTTTATCGGAATAATCATTTCGACATAGTTGTGATAATGATAGGGAATATAAGATTCTACTGGATTTACTGATATGGCGATTGGTTGTAAATTAATATCCAAAGAATCATCCAGATTATGAAAAAATTCATAAACTGCCTCCCCCTCAAAAAACTTAGCTGGAACAGGATGCAAGTTCTCTAGTATTTCTTCCCATTCTCTATGCTCCCGTTTCGATAGCAATAACTCTAAAATAAAATCATTCATCCGTATTTCCTCTCACTTTAATTATACACTATTTTTCCAATTTACAAAATCTACGAAATGAACACACACAATATTCTTTTCCGCTATTGTCCTTACTTTTTGAAATTGTTAAACTAAAATTAAAACGTATGAACAAAAAGGAGAATCACATGGTAGATTTAACACAAAAACCCTATTACTTGTCACACGAAAACATCTCATATATCAAAAATACTGTATCTTCCATGACAATAGAGGAGAAAATTGGGCAACTCTTCTTTGTTATTAGCCCTGATGAGCAACACGTTTCTTTAAAAGAATTTATTGATAAGTATAAACCAGGTGGTATGATGTTCCGACCTGGAAGAGCTACTCATATAAAAAAAACAAATTAAGAGTATTCAAACTTACAGTAAATTTCCTCTATTTATAGCAGCAAACCTAGAATCTGGCGGAAATGGAATTGTATCAGAAGGTACTTGGGTGGGGAATCCTCTGCAAATAGCTGCAACCAATGATGCTACAAACGCTTATCAATTGGGGAAAATTGCTGGCTCTGAAGCTGAACAAGTAGGATGCAACATGGCTTTTGCTCCTATTGTTGATATTGACTACAATTTCCGCAATCCCATTACCAATACTAGGACATTTGGCTCTAATCCTAATAGTGTTCTAACAATGTCCCAAGCTCAAATTAAAGGCTTTTCCGAACACAACATCATTCCAACGGCTAAACACTTCCCAGGTGATGGAGTAGATGAACGTGACCAACATCTCCTATCCAGTATCAACAGCCTTTCAGTTGATGAATGGAATCAATCTTACGGAACAATTTACCAATCCTTGATTGAAGAGGGGATTCCTGCTATTATGATTGGCCATATTTATCAACCTGCATGGGAAAAAAAATTATGTCCAGCCTTATCTGATAAGGAACTACTTCCTGCATCAGCATCCAAGTGGCTAATTAAGGGTTTATTAAGAGATAAACTAGGCTTCAACGGCCTAGCAATTACAGATGCAACAGCGATGGTCGGTTATAATGTCATCATGCCTCGTAATTCTTTAATTCCAACCACTATCAATGCTGGAATTGATATGATTTTATTTAACAAAAATATTGATGAAGATTATTCTATCATCAGGCAGGCTGTTGAAAATGGATTTATCTCAAAAGAGCGCTTAGACGAAGCTGTTACACGCATTCTAGCAACCAAAGCGAGTCAAGGTTTGCTATCAACTGACGGTCACTGTCACGATACAATTCCAGAAACACTTCACTTCAATTCAGCGGAGCATTTACAGACAGTTCAAACTATCGCTCGAAAATCTGTCACTTTAGTCAAAGACCGTGATCAACTTTTACCACTCTCACCAGAAAAAACACCACGAATTCGGTTAGTAGTGCTTGGAGATACTGATGACGGTGGATTTAAAGAAGGCGGTAAAGTTACCCCTCTTTTCGAAGAAGGGTTGAAGCAATTAGGATTTTACGTCAAGCTATATCAAATGGACTTTCATGAGATGTTTGAAGAGGGAATAGCTGATTTGAAGGAAAAATTTGATTTGGCTTTTTATGTCGCAAATATAGAAACAGCCAGCAATCAGACAACGACACGTTTAAACTGGATTCAGCTGATGGCTGCTAACGCTCCTTGGTTTGCACCATCTATACCGACCGTATTTGTATCAACAGCCAATCCATATCATCTATTTGATATTCCATACATATCGACGTTTATCAATGCCTACACAGGCAATCCTGCAACTGTTGAATCTGTTTTAAGAAAATTGGTCGGTCAAGAAGCATTTGAAGGAATTAGCCCTGTTAATCCATTCTGTGGCGATTTTGTTGCTAAAAGATAGTATAAAAAGAGGAAATAAAATGAACATTACAGACATATTGATTAATCATTTAGTTGAGCCTTTGGGCTATGACATGTCCCATTTACATATTACATTCAAAATTGAGGCCTCTCACTTCCAAAGTATTGAAAAAAAGGTTCGTATTTCCAGTCCTAACGGCCTTTGTTACGAAACAGATTTCCTACCCTATGACAATAATTTTTTCGATGTCGACACTGAGTTATTGCCTCGTACACGTTATGATGTAGAAGTACTCATTCGTACAATAAATGAGACTATTTCTGCTTCTACATTCTTTGAAACAGGAAAGCGGCACGAACCATTTACTGCGGATTGGATTGCCCATCCAAATAAAAATCTCCAAAATACGGTATTTAGAAAGCAGATTGACTTAAAAGATGCAGTAATATCTGCTCGCTTATACATGACTGGTCTTGGAGTTTATGAGACCTATCTGGATGGCGAAAAAATTGGAAATGAGATGCTAGCTCCTGGATGCACAGATTATACAAAATGGATTCAAATTCAAACGTACGACGTCACCAGTCTCTTGCAAGCAGGCAAGACTGATTGGACTGTTTCTACCGGTGATGGCTGGTACAAGGGCATCATGGGATTTGATGGAGGTAAAGATCAACACTATGGCGATCATCACCGTATTATTGCTGAACTTTACATTGACTACGCAAATGGACAGACTGAAGTGATTAAAACAGATAATAGCTGGAGCGCAACAGCTGGTCAAGTAACAAAATCAGCTATTTACTACGGAGAAGATTTAGATGACCGCATTTTATTAGATGATTGGGAAGTAGTGGAAATACTAGACGAATCAAAGGATGTACTGTGCGACCGTATGAGTCCGCCACTCGTTATTGATGAGCGCTTAGCTGTCCAAGAAATCATTCTCACACCTGCTGGAGAAACTGTTCTAGATTTTGGTCAGAATCATGCTGGTATTTTCGAATTTTATAATCGTTTACCAGAAGGGCACACAATTACTCTTGAAGCTGGAGAATGCTTGCTAGATGGAAACTTCTACAGAGATAATCTTCGTTATGCTAGGGCTACTTTCTCCTACACATCAAATGGAAAAGAAGGCTGGGTGAGACCTCATTTTACCTATTTTGGCTATCGGTACGTTCGGGTAAGTGGACATACTAGCCCCATCAATCCAGAAGATTTTAAAGCTGCTGTCGTCTTTTCTCAGATGGAGTTTACAGGAGATATCCAGACGAATCATTCATCAGTTAACCGCCTATTCCAAAATGTCAAATGGGGACAAAAATCTAATTTCTTTGATGTTCCAACAGATTGCCCTCAACGGGATGAGCGTCTCGGATGGACTGGAGATGCAAATGTATTTTCAACCACTGCTGCTTTGAATGCCAATGTCTATCCGTTTTTCCGTAAATTCGCGAAGGATATGGCTGTCGAGCAGGCCATGCTAGATGGCATGACACCTATGTACGCTCCTTCTTTTGGAAATCACGAAGGAGGGGCGGCAGTTTGGGGTGACGCTACAACTGTTGTCCCTTGGAATATGTACCAAATTTACGGAGATGATACAATTTTACGCCAACATTACCCATCCATGAAAGCTTGGGTTGATTGGATTAGTCGTTCAACTAAGACCGAAAATCTCTGGACCGGTGGATTCCAATTTGGAGATTGGATTGCTCTTGATGGTGAAAATCCTGCTTTACCAACCGGAAAAACAGATGAAAACTTCATCGCATCTGTCTACTACTACTATTCTAGCCAAATTGTCGCAAAAACAGCTAGCTTACTTGGATACGAAGACGAAGCTAGTATCTATCGGATATTAGCAAGCAATATAAAAACAGCCATTCGCAACGAATTTATTACATCTACCGGTCGACTAGCTATCGATACTCAAACAGCTTATGCTCTTGCCCTATACTTTGAGCTTATTCCTAAAGCGCAAATCCCTCGTGTTCTTAACGATTTAGTTACACGTCTTGGAAAAGATGAAGACCATCTGAAGACAGGTTTTGTGGGAACGCCATTCATCTGCCAAGTCCTATCTAAATATGGCGAGCATAAATTAGCAACTAAAATTTTCCTCCATGAAGATTATCCAAGCTGGCTTTATGCTATCAATAAAGGGGCAACTACTATATGGGAACGTTGGAATTCTATTCAAGAAGATGATACTATGCACCCTGACGGGATGAACTCGCTTAACCACTATTCCATCGGGGCAATTATGGAATGGGCTTACTGTTATATTTTGGGATTAGGTGAACATACACCTGGTTATCAACGAGTGACCTTGTCACCTAAATTTGATTACCGCTTGAAAAATGTTAAAGGATATTTCACTTCTAGCTATGGCAAATTATCCGTTGCGTATCAAATTGAATCCGATGTAGAGCATCGCATTCAACTTCAGATTTCTGTGCCATTTGGACAAACAGTCGAGCTACAATTACCACGTTCTGAGTCTGTCTCCATTTCTATCAATGAAATGATTATTGAAGATGGTACTATTGAGTTAACCTGTGGTCAATATACCATATCCTATATTCCTAACCAAGATTATATCGAACGCTACTCTGCCCACACATCTGTCCGTGATATCATGTTAGATACTGAATTAGTAGACAAAATTGAGCAGATAGCAGATGTATTACAGTTCTTCAAAGAAAATCCAGATGCATTAAATGGTGGACTTGGAACAATGTCTATCACAAAACTAAACACTATTTTACCATTCATCAACATTGAACCAGAGGCGCTCAGGAAAGTGAATAACCTTCTTGAAAGCACTCCACTGCTTAGCCAAAGGTAAGAGAAAGGACTAAACTATGAAAGGTGTATTATTTGATTTAGATGGTGTCATTGCAGATACAGCAAGCTATCATTTTACAGCTTGGCGCAATCTCATTTCTCAGCATTTTCAAGCAGAATTACCAGATGAATTAGAAGAAAAAACCAGAGGAGTCAGTCGTGAAGACTCCCTCAAAGTTATATTAAGCTATTTAGGTAAGAATGTTTCAGTAGATGAATTCCATGCATTGTCTGTCGAGAAAAATAGCGCTTATGTAGCAGCACTTGAACACCTCTCCCCAGTCATATTTTACCTGGTATTGCATCCTTAATTGCAGAATTAAAAAAGCAAAACATTCAAATATGTCTTGCTTCTGCTAGTAAAAACGGGCCACTTATTCTAGAAAAATTGGGTCTTTCAAATGTTTTTGATGCGGTTGTTAATCCTGAGGAAATTGCTGCTGGAAAACCTAAGCCAGACATTTTTATCGCTGCTGCTCGCAAACTTCATTTAGCTCCTGAAGATTGCGTTGGTATAGAAGATTCTGTAGCTGGAGTCTCTGCTATCAATGCTGCAGGCAGTATTTCCATTGGAATTGGAGGGGCAGAATTAAGTCATGCTCATCAGCGATTCGAGAATAGTTCAGATATCACTTACGCTACTATCAAAAAAATATGGGAAGCTCATCAGTCTCAACACTGAAAGGAGAAGTATTCTATGACTGTACACTATAAAAATCCTATTGTTACAGGTATGCATCCTGACCCGAGCATCGTCTTAGTAGAAGGAAGCTACTATCTTGTTAACAGTACTTTTGAATATTATCCAGGTATCAGCTTATCAAGAAGTACCGACCTCGTCAATTGGGAAAAAATGGACAGTATCCTGACAAAGCATTCTCAAGCTAATTTACGTAAGGCAAAATCAAATGAAGGAATTTTTGCTGTTTGTATTCGTTATCACAAAGGCCATTTTTATATAGTAACAACAAACTTTGCAGAATGGAAAAATTTTATTATTCGAGGTAAATTAAGTCCTGATAAAGAACAGATTATTTGGGAAGAAAAACGAATCGAAATAGATATCATGGGAATAGATCCAGATCTCTATTTTGAAGATCAGCGAACTTATGTTCAGTTTACAGGTTATATTGATGATGAAGGAACTAAAGCTATTCAACAAGTAGAAATCGATTTGATATCAGGAAAGATTCTTCGAGGACCAGAAGTCTTAAGTTTTGGAACCGGCGGGCGTGATGTGGAAGGTCCTCATATTATAAAAAAAGAAAATCACTACTATTTACTTGCCGCTGAAGGTGGGACTGGCATTGGACACATGATTACTATGTTTCGTAGTCCACATCTTTGGGGACCATATGAAAGTGCTCCGCAAAATCCCCTCTTTACCAATCGTGATCGAGCAAATCAACTATTACAAAATATTGGACATGCCGATCTTTTCCAAGATAAAAGTGGAAATTGGTGGCTCACTTGCCTAGGAACTCGTCCGACTAGCTTAGATTTTATCCAGTTTACCAATACCGGACGTGAGACCTTACTCTATCCAGTGAATTGGGATACTGAGTGGCCTCAAATTTATCACGGAATACCAACTGTAGAGGTAGATTTAACTGACTTTCCGCATCACGCCAAGGAGATTGGACAGCAGACAGAAAAGATCTTAGAAGATTCTTTCATCTCTTCTCATCTTCATCCAGAATGGATTAGTTTACGTGATTCGCTAAGAGAACGTCTGACAGTTGGAGATGGGTTGCTTTGCTTATCTGGTTCAACTTCTACTTTGACCGATTTAGCAACTCCCTCTTTTCTTGGTTTACGGCAGACAGATCAGGAGGAAACTTTCCAAATCAAGCTAGATATAGAGCATACATCCATCAAAGATGGTGCAATAGGCATTGCTACCCTCATTAATTCAGATCACTATGCTTGTCTCCTTATTCGAAAAAATGAAATTGCTGGGTATGACTTTATCAAACAAATTCGCATTCTAGACATAGAGGTGACAGAAAAGCTCGGAACCCTACCGTATCTTCCACAAATGCTAAGCATTGAACACGGAAAAAAAGAAAAAATATTCCGTGCTATTTCAAATAAAAAGGAAAATATCGTCTTTTCCTGTCATTCTCTCCATTTCTCCAACGAAGCTATTGCAGCTTTGAATACAGGAAATATCTCAGGAATCTATGTTTTAGATGATGCTTGTTTAGCCATTACTCAGGCGAAGCGCTTTTCCTCACATACCTTATGCTAGTACCGAACTTGATCATATCGAGTTAGATATATCTCTACTTTAATAATCAGATAAAAGTCACCATTTGTCAAGTCAAGTGTAGCAGCTCATTCATATTGCTACTGTATCATTTCCTAAGAGTTTGGGCCAAACCAGGATGAGCGCGGCGCGCTCACCCACAAAAGAATGCAATCTGGAAGATTACACGTATAAAAAGTCTAATAAGTTGTTTCACACCTACGGAGCAAAACGGACTGAAAGTCACAGAAAACAAAAATCCTACCAAAAAATTTGGTAGGATTTCTTGTAGGAAACCAAATTGATTTACCTGATTTTAAATCGCTATTGCGTTTTCAAAGACTGGTAAATCGGGCTTCCGCAATCTAATTAAGCTATGCTTCTTATTTAAGAGTTACGCTAGCTCCAGCTTCTTCCAATTTAGCTTTGATTTCTTCAGCTTCTGCAGTTGCAACGCCTTCTTTAACCAATGCAGGTGCTCCATCAACAAGTTCTTTAGCTTCTTTAAGACCAAGACCTGTGATTTCACGTACAACTTTGATAACGCCAACTTTTTTGTCACCAGCAGATGTCAATTCAACGTCGAATGAATCTTTAGCATCTGCAGTATCAGCAGCACCAGCCGCAGCAACAGCTACAGGAGCAGCTGCAGTTACACCAAATTCTTCTTCGATCGCTTTTACAAGATCGTTAAGCTCAAGGATTGAAGCTTCTTTAATTTCAGCAATAATGTTTTCAATGTTCAATGCCATTGTTATTTCCTCCAAATAGTTTTGTTTTTATTAAATAATAGATGGTTGTAGCACTAGGCTACGCGTTGACGCATTAAGCAGCGTCTTCTTTGCTTTCTGCAACAGCTTTGACAGCGTATGCAACGTTGCGAACCGGTGCTTGAAGTACAGACAAGAGCATAGAAAGCATACCTTCTCTGTTTGGCAATGCTGCAAGAGCTTGGATTTCTTCTTTAGAAGAAACTTTACCTTCGATAGCACCACCTTTGATTTCAAGGGCTTCAGCTGTTTTAGCAAAGTCGTTCAAGATTTTTGCTGGTGCGATAACATCTTCATTTGAAAATGCAATGGCAGATGGTCCAACAAAAATTGATGCAAGTTCTTCAAGACCAGCTTTTTCAGCCGCACGACGTAAGATTGAGTTTTTGATAACCTTGTACTCAACTTCGCTTCCGCGTAAGTCACGACGAAGAACGGTATCTTGCTCAACTGTCAAACCACGTGCATCCACAACTACGATAGATGCTGCAGCTTTCATCTTCTCAGCAACTTGATCAACTAATTCTGCTTTTTTAGCGATAATAGCTTCACTCATTAGTGTTTTACCTCCGTTATTATTTTGGGCTTGAGCTTGTTCCAATAAAAAAACGCGCCAAACCTAGACACGAAAGTACAAATACGTTTTCTATCCGTTTTGTGCCTCGGTAGGATATTTATGAGTCCAGCCCCCCTACTGTCTTAGGTCAGTTTTTTCAAACCTTATTCATAGTATCATACTTTTAAATCATTTGCAAGAGTTTTTGCTCAAATAATAAGAAAAAATGTAGAGTAGCACTACATTTTTGGCTCTATAATATCTGTAGTGGGTACGCCCGCCACAGAGATTATGGAGCCTTTTTCAGTGTAGAAAAAAAGTTCCATATGACCTATAATGAAAAGCGACAAAACTATCATTTAGAAAGACTCATATGGAACAACTAAATCTTATCACAAATTTTCTCAAAATGAAAGACAAAAATATCACTATCACTAATGAATGCGACATGGGAACACACTTAGAACTCCACGGTCACTTGGATTACACAGCCCCTAAATGCCCTTCCTGCAAGGGACAAATGGCTAAGTACGACTTCCAGAAAGCCTCTAAAATCCCCTACTTAGAAACTGCTGGCTACCCGCTACTTATCCGCCTTCGAAAGCGTCGTTTCAAGTGCAAAGACTGTGGGAAAATAGCGGTCGCTGAAACTCCTATTGTTAAGAAGAACCATCAAATCTCTGTCGCTGTCAACCAGAAAATCGCACAATTACTCATCGAAAAGCAAGCAATGACACATATCGCACACAGACTCTCCATTTCTACATCTACAGTTATTCGAAAACTCAATGAGTTTAAATTTGAAACGGATTGGGATAAGCTTCCAGAAGTCATGTCCTGGGATGAGTATGCCTTCAAGAAAGGGAAAATGAGCTTTATCGCTCAAGATTTTGACACAAATAACATCATCGCTATCCTTGATGGAAGAACGCAAGCAACCATCCGAAATCACTTTCTGAGATACCCTAGAAAGGTCAGAAACCGCGTTAAAATCATCACTATGGACATGTTTAGCCCTTACTATAAATTGGCTAAACCCTTCGCCCTCCAATTTCTAAGCTCAGGCTGAAACAGTCTATTCCCAGACTGTTTCACTCCCACATGCCAAAATCGTGCTGGATCGCTTCCACGTTGTGCAACATCTCAGCCGTGCTATGAACCGTGTCCGTACCCAAATCATGAATGCTTTTGACCGCAAATCGCATGAATACAAGACGCTCAAACGCTACTGGAAACTGGTACAACAAGATAGCCGTAAACTCAGTGACAAGCGGTTTTATCGCCCTACTTTTCGCATGCATTTGACCAATAAGGAAATCTTAGACAAGCTCCTATCCTACTCAGATGAGTTACGACAACATTATGAACTCTATCAACTTCTTTTATTCCATTTCCAAGAGAAAAACTCAGATCATTTCTTTGACCTAATTGAGCAAGAAATAGCCACTGTTAACCCTATTTTCCAGACGGTATTTAAGACGTTTCTAAAGGATAAGGACAAGGTTTTAAACGCCTTGGAATTGCCTTATTCCAACGCTAAATTGGAAGCTACCAATAATCTTATCAAAGTCATCAAGCGTAATGCCTTTGGATTTCGGAACTTTGAAAACTTCAAAAAGCGGATTTTGATTGCCATCAATATCAAAAAAGAGAAGACCAACTTGGTCCTCTCTAGATGTTAGCTGACATCTACCCACTACAGTTGACAAAGAGCCACATTTTTCTAAATTTCATTCAAAATGCTCTCCCAAGCCTGGTCAAATCCATGTCTTGTTTCTGACGAAAAGACGACAAATTGGTCATTTTTGTCAAAATCTAGTTTTTTCTTAATCATGGATTCGTGCTTATTCCATTTGCCACGGGGAATTTTATCTGCCTTTGTTGCGACGACAATAACAGGAATTTCATAATACTTTAAGAATTCGTACATTTGGACATCATCTGCTGATGGTTCATGGCGCATATCGACCAAACTGACTACCGCTCTTAAGTTATCACGATTCGTTAGGTATTCTTCAATCATTTTTCCCCATTTGGCACGCTCAGTCTTTGAAACTTTCGCATAACCATAACCTGGTACATCGACAAAACGAATCTTGTCATCGATGTTATAAAAGTTTAACTGCTGTGTTTTCCCTGGTTTACTAGACGTACGTGCCAAATTTTTACGGCCAAGTAGGGTGTTAATAAAAGAAGACTTTCCAACATTTGACCGTCCCGCTAGGGCAATTTCTGGCATATCGTCTTGAGGATACTGGGCCTTAGAAACCGCACTTAAAAGGATTTCTGCATTGTTTGTATTGATTTCCATCTACTTGCTTATGCCCTTTCTAGGATTGGCTCTGCCTTACCATCAACGGCATCTTTCGTAATCCGTACGCGCTTAACTTCGTCTTGACTCGGTATTTCAAACATCACATCTAGCATGGTTTCTTCAATAATAGAGCGTAAACCGCGAGCGCCTGTCTTTCGCTCAATCGCTTTATTTGCAATTTCTTCGAGCGCCTCCTTGTCAAATTCCAATTCAACACCATCGTAAGATAACAAGGTTTGGTATTGCTTCACAAGGGCATTTTTAGGCTCTGTTAAAATGCGAATCAAATCATCAATCGTCAACTGATCTAGGGCTGCAAAAACAGGTAAGCGACCAATTAACTCTGGAATAATCCCAAATTTTTGAATATCATCAGCGATGATGTGCTGCATATAGGATTCTTTTTCATCAATGGCACGGTTATTGTGACCAAAACCAATAATTTTTTCCCCCATACGTTGCTTGACAATTTCTTCAATACCATCAAAGGCCCCCCAACGATAAAGAGAATATTTTTGGTATCTAATTGAATCATTTCCTGTTGTGGATGCTTGCGACCACCCTGTGGTGGTACACTTGCAACAGTTCCTTCTATAATTTTCAGAAGGGCCTGCTGAACACCTTCACCAGAAACATCACGGGTAATCGAGACATTCTCACCTTTTTTAGCAATCTTATCAATTTCATCAACATAGATAATACCGCGTTCTGCACGGTCAATATTAAAATCTGCTGCCTGTAAGAGTTTTAGGAGAATATTTTCAACATCTTCTCCTACATAGCCTGCTTCTGTCAAGGCTGTTGCATCGGCAATGGCAAATGGGACATTCAAACTCTTCGCTAAGGTTTGAGCAAGAAAAGTCTTACCAGATCCGGTTGGCCCAATCATGAGGATATTTGATTTTTGCAAATCAACATCATCCTCCTCACGGCTATCTTGAAAATTAATCCGTTTGTAGTGATTATATACGGCTACGGCCAAAGCACGTTTGGCACGGTCTTGTCCGATAACGTAATGGTTCAAAATAGTGAGTAATTCTTGTGGTTTTGGCGTATCCGCTAAATCAGTCAAGACTTCTTCTGCTAATTCTTCACGGATAATTTCCTGGGCTAATTCCACACATTCATTACAGATAAAGACATTGTTTCCTGCAATAATTTTTTTAACTTCTTCTTGATTTTTTCCACAAAATGAGCAGTAGATAAGCTCTGATGGGTGGTGGTGTACTGTCATTCTAATCTCGTTCCTATCACTCTTTAAAATAATACGCCATATACGGCATGAATACTATTTACTAAATTGGTTACTGCATTTAAGAGAAAAAGAAGGGCTAGTCCGTAGCGCTTTTTCTGAAAAGCCTGAATCGAACAGAGCACACATATGCCGCATAAAACTGCAGTAAATAGACCAAATAAACTTTTCTGCATGAATTAGTTCTCTCTTCTTTCAAATATTCTCACGGTAAAGTCAACAGGATTTTCCGCATCACGCTCATACTCGTTCATGCTTGTCTCTTTAAAAACGCTCCAATCAAATACCTTCGGAAAATATGTATCGCCTTCAAATCGACTATGAATATCTGTTCTGACAATTTCGTCTAAATGAGATTCAAAAGCCGAAAATAGTTGGCCTCCGCCAATCACATAAAGATTCTTGTCCTGTTGATTGTACCAGTCTAGTACATCTGAAACATGGTGCATCACAAGAGCACGGTCATCAGCCACTTGATAATCTGAATCATGTGTCAGAATGATTGAAATACGATTTGGAAGGACGCGTTTGTTCATTCCTTCAAAGGTCACACGTCCCATAACCATCGCATGGCCTGTGGTTGTCTGTTTAAAATGTTCCAAATCAGCTGGTAAAGACCAGGGAAGACTGCCTTCTTTACCAATTACACCTTGCTCATCTTGCGCCCAAATGGCAACAATTTTCTTCGTCATAGTTCCACCTTTATTTTATTCATCTTATTTTATCAAAAAAGGAAGAAAAAGGCACTTGTAAACTACGAGGTTACTGATAAAGTCAAAGCGATAGAAAATATAACGAATAATCTAATATAAAATTTAGAATAAAAAGATAAAAACCGAACAATTGGTGCTTAGTCTCTTTTTGGAAAGTACCATTATTCGGATTTAAATACATTACTTTTTTATCAAAAAACTTTTTCAGTTAGCTTGTAAACTACGAGTGTCTTTTCATTTTTTCCACTTGCCCTCATAAAGAATAAAACAATTTCCCTCTTTCTCTCTCGTCGCCCAATAAATAATCAGCACTAAGCTCGGAAAAATAAAGCCCAAACGAATTGATAAATAATGCAAGACAAGGTCAAGTAGCACTGTTATAGGAAACAAAACAGCTAATTCTTTAGTAGAAGGGCCTTTAAATAGGTTCATGAAGCGATAAGCCCCGCTGAGGAAAAGAATAAGACTAAGAATGAAGAAACTGATAAAAATGGGAAGGATAATAAATGGATATTTCGTCAGAAAAAAGAACACATTAAAATAATCATCGGGATTATTTGTTAGGATGAAAAGAGACCACAAGGCATAGGTAGAAATAAGAAGGTAGATAAGTGCAAATCCCCCTCCAACCCTTGCTAGAATTCTTCGCGTCTGGTCTGTTCTTCCTGCATAATAGCCCAAATACCAGCCCAAGCCCCAATACGGGATAAATACTCGCAAAGGATCTTTTAAACCAAGTGTTTTGCCACCAACATATAGTAGATAAGCAAGTAAGATGAAAAAAGACAGTTTGCTCATAGCTGGCTCCTTCAGGTGTTAAATCGCTAAATCAAACTTGAGCTGTGGTTTGACTGGATGATAATCAACTAATTCAAAATCTTCCGGTTTGATATCGTAAAAATTCGTTCCATCTGGCACATTCAAGACTAAGCGTGGCTGACAATCACTCGGCTCCCTATTGAGCAACTCCTTGGCCTGTTCAAATTGATTATCGTAGATGTGCAAATTATTGATGAAATAGAAGAATTTCCCAACTTTCCAACCGAAATGCTTAGCAATCATCATCTGGAGGGCCACATACTGCATGGCATTGATGTGGTGGGCTACTAACATATCATTACTCCTTTGAGTCAGAGTGGCATCCAGATAGATGTCTCCGTCAACTCGTCTGACATCAAACATGGTCTGAAAGGCACAAGGCAAGAGACCGTCTGTCTCCTCAAAGGCTTCATAGTCCCAAAGCGAGATAATATTGCGACGATTCCAGGGATTATCCGCTAACTGTTTGAGAATTTTATCAATAATCTGGTGTTTTTTGACAACAGCACCATACCGCTCACCAATCGTTCTTGTTGTTCCAACTTCCCAATCGTTCCAGTAGCTCACACCGTATTTGTCATTCAAAACCGAAAGGCTGTTGGTCTGATCTTGGTAAATCCAGCAAACTTCTTTAATAGCCGACTTAATCGGAATGGGACGTAAGGTGGTAATGGGAAATTCCCCCTTTGCCAAATCGTATTCCGCAAAGGAGCCGGTAATATATTTGGAATTTGCTACATTTCCATCTTTATAACGTGGACGAGCATTCTCTGAAAAGACGCCCTCATCGAGTATTTTTTGAATGTTTTCTTTGAAAATTTGATCTGCTTTTGTCATGTTTCTAGTATATCACTTCTCTACTATTTTGTCTTTTTTCTAGTGTCTTAAAAGACTAGAAAAGAAAAGTAGCTAGTACGTTCCTCCTCTAAATGAGACAAAAGAAAGACACTCCTGTTGATTTCTAGTAAACTAGAATCAAGGAGTGCTCCGGCTTCTTATTTAAAATACTTGCAAGACGTTTATTCTAAAAGAATGTATTGCAAGAGGCAAAAATAACGATTTGACATATTCACCTTATCAGGACTTAACATTTCTCATAGAGCTGTATATTCATTCAAAATAAATAACCAGGATTTGAAATCTGGGACACTGACCACTCTTTCTCCTGCATATGGAGAAAGCGGAAGACAAACACCTGCATTCATCAATTCTTCACCTGTAAAAACATCATCGTATCCCTTTATTTGATAATATTTGTGACGATCTAATCCCTTAAATATAAGATGGGCAGGTGCTGGATTCGCTTCACTCAGTATCTGATAACGAGCCAATATCGAGCAAGTTTTATCTTGTGATACCACCTGCCAACTAACGATATTTTGAGTAAACGGACTCAAAATCCGATAGAATGTTCCATATTGAAATAAATGACGGTAGGTTTTATAAAAAGTAATTCCTTCTTTTATCTGTTCATATGCTTCTTTATCTAATTGAGTGAGGTCAAATTCATATCCTAATACAGAAAAGTATGACACGTGTTCTCTATAAGTGAGCGTCGTCACCCGACCTGTTTGGTGATTAGGAGAAGCCGATACATGGCCTGTCATCATTGATAAGGGGTAACCGTATGACGTCCCATATTGAATTTTCAGACGTTCTATTGGATCAGTATTATCACTTGTCCATGCTTGCGGTGCATAATACATCATCCCCAAATCAAAACGTCCGCCACCAGAAGCACAGGATTCAAACAGAATGTTTGGAAATGCTTTTATCAATCTATCATACAGTTCATATACACCTAAAATGTATCGATGGGCAAATTCTTGTTGTCTATTGTTTTCTAAAGCTAAACTGTACAAATCTGTAATATGCCTATTCATATCCCATTTAATGTAATCCAAACCTGTTTCTTTAATCATTTTTTTCATTTGAGAAAACAGATTGTCTACGACCTCTTTACGGCTAAAATCTAAGACAAATTGTTGTCGACCTAAGCATGGCTGACGATTCGGCGCTGCAATTCTCCAATCGGGATGACTGCGGTACAGATCGCTATCTTCTGAGATCATCTCTGGTTCAAACCAAAGACCAAACTTTAATCCAATCGAATGGACATAATTTGCAATATGAGCGATTCCTTCTGGAAACTTCGTCTGGTCATCAACCCAGTCTCCTAAAGAAGTCTGATCATTATCCCGATGACCGTACCAGCCATCATCGATAACAACCAACTCTATTCCCAAATCCTTAGCCTTATCCGCTAAATCCTTAATTTTTTTGGTCGAAATATCAAAGTAAGTTGCTTCCCAACTATTAATTAATAGCGGCCTATCTTTCTTGCTAAACACAGGATTTATCAAATGCTCATGATAAAAATTAGCCAATAGTTGACTCAGGCTATTAAAACCATTTGAGGTATAACATTGTAAAGCTTCTGGAGTTTGAAAAGTTTCACCAGGTAACAAGGTCCAAGAAAAATCAAATGGATTCATGCCGACCAAAACACGCGCACAACCAAAATGATCTACCTCAATTTGTTCAAGGTGATTCCCTGAGTAAATCAGATTAAAACCATAAACTGCACCTGAATCCTCAGTTGTTTCTTTACTAGCCAACATAATAAAAGGATTTTGCTGCGGGCTAGAACTGACTCTTAAACTATCTACGCTTTGCAGTCCGTATCGTAATGGCGTTCTTTGAACATAGCGTTCTCTCAACCAGGCACCAGAAAAATGTATGAAATCATAATCACTAGCTCGCAAATCCACTTGTAAACTCATGGTTCGTAATAGCTTCATTTTCTGTTGACTATCATTTTTAAATTGAACACTGCGAGCAATCACATCTTGATTTTTAAAAATAGTATACGATAAATAAACTGTCAATCCAATCGTTGGATCCACCATTTTGATTACTAAAGTAATTGCAAATTCGTCACTTGCAAAAGTTGCTGGAAGACCTTCTAAACGGCTCTTTCCAGGAAGCAACTGATAGGAATCGAAGATTAAATCACTAATTCGGCTTCCATTTTCTAGTGCTATTTGATAAGCTGGTTGCCTAAAGTCTCCTCTACCGTAAGAACTATATTCAAATCTCATCAAATTAGGCTGAGAGCTCGTGTTTTCAACGTCAGTATATGGTTCAAAGCCACGCTCCTCTACTACAGTTAGGTAGGGGTAACTGTCTTTAATTGGTATTTTTTTTCCATAATAGACATGTCCTAAGCCGCCATTTTCCAAAACTCTAAAAATATAACTTGTATTCTTTGTTTGTAAATGAAAATATTGGCTGTCTGAAACTGAAACTTTCATTCTTTACTCCTTTACAAAGTCACTCACACTTTTCTCTACTAGGAAAATAAGTTCATACTTTGCTCATCCAATACACCCTTAATTCGTACAATAACCACTCATCTTCAGCATCTACATCATCATTTCCATAAGTCAAATTTCCATTTGGGACCATATCAGCCTTAACAGCTCTGTCAGATGTGCCCCTCCTGTTAATATATTCATCTTCTATAGTCGATGAAAATAGTATCTCTTTACCCTTTGACACCTGAAGCAACGATACTTTTTTTCAATTGTTTTGAAAAAAGAATAGATAGTAAAATAACTGGCATACTAGTTAATACAGCCAAGCCCATCATCGCATTTTGCTTTGTTGCCACATTGTTTGAAATATTAAACAAAGCAACGTTCAATGTCCATAATTTCTGATCCTCTGTCACCAACCAAGCCCAGAAAAAGTCGTTCCAGTTTCCAATAAATGTCTGAAGAGCAATCAGAGAAATAATCGGTTTTGAAAGGGGCATGCAAATCTTACTATACAAAAACAAGCTACCTGCTCCATCCAACTCAGCTGCTTCGAAATAACTTCGAGGAATCTGATCAAAAAATCCCTTGTAAAGATAAATGTAGAATCCATAAGGATAAAGGAAAGGCAAAAGTAAAGCCCAATAATTATTGTAAGCCCCCATTTGCTTATACATCACTAGTTGCGGTAACATAATACTAGCAAATGGAACCATCATTGCTCCCAAGAAAAAGAGTAGAACAATTCGTCCAGCTCGCTTGGATAAGCGTTGGCTAATGATAAAGGCACAGATTGAGCATAAAAACACTTGAACAATAATTGCAAATCCAATCACAATGAAACTATTGAATATAAAGGTCATAAACCCAAATTTCTTAATCGTTGGGTGTTCCGAATACATGTAAGCCGGCATTTGGAAATAATAACGGAACGTTTCCAGATGAAGCCAAGCCTTCTCCTCATTTCCAACGCTTAGCACTGTCCCCACTGTTTGATATTTTTCATCCAATAGTTTTTTAACCTTGCTTTGGAACGTTGTCTTTAATGTAGTAGGAGCTTTTTTATTGACTCCCTTGAGGTTAAAGTTATAGCCGATTGACTGACTTGCACGAAGGTAACGATCTTTGTGGAGAACAACATCTTTTTTTATCGTCGTTCCCTTATAGACGCCATAATCTTTTTCCATCTGTAATTTCATTTGATGGGCTCGCGAATAATAGATGGTTTCCCCATCCTTAGTGCCATAAACATTGATTTCCATGATTGAGTCTTTGGGCAACTTATAGCTAATTCCCATCATCACAAGGACACTATCCCGAAGAATCTGATCTTTTAACTGCGCTTCATCTTTATTTTCTTTCGAATAATCCAACACAACAGAGACACTATTTGCTGTGTCAGGAAGTAATTTCGGCGGAACATCATATATTTTAGCGTTGTCTTTCATTGCGCTAGAAATGGCAAATAACATGGGATACAACATTAAAGCCGCAAACACAAGTGAAAAAATCGTTGCTGTCCATTTTAAATAACGCTCAGACTTGCTAAGAGGGATTCCTTTGTTTGCTTTCTTTCTAAATAGCATATTCTCTCCTTATTCTCCATTTGATTTTTCAAAATGCATCTGAACCATTGTCACAACAGCAATGACAAGCAGTAAAATAACAGAGGCTGCCGATCCACGACCATAATTCAAATCTTTGTTAAATGAATCATAAATAAAAATCCCTTGGGTTGTTGAAGCGCCATTTGGACCTCCAGAAGCATACATATAAGGTACATCTAGCATTTGCATGGTTGTAATCACTGCCATAATTAGTTGAATAAAAATCATAAAGGAAATATTAGGGAGAATGATGTGGCGAATCCTACCAAAGCCTGTACAACCATCTAAGGCTGCTGATTCAATGATATCTCCAGAAATTCCCTGAATCGCAGATAAATACAAGAATACCGTCAAGCCCCCACCCAAGACGCCCGGAAAAATAATACAGAATTTTACTAAATCTGGATCACTCAGCCAAGCCTGGGGACTACCACCCAAAAATTTAAGTATCTGATTCGCAACACCATATTCTGGGTGCCAAATCCATTTCCAGATGATAACATTGACCGAAGTTGGAATCAAGGCTGGCAAGATATACAAGGTGGTTAATGATTTTTTTAACCGAACCAATTCATTTAAGAAAAGCGCTTGAATAAGCGGAATAACGAAACACATCACCAATTGGAGACCCAATAAAACAAAGGTATTGCTCCAAGCCCCCAATAATGCTCCATCTTAAACATTTCTGCATAATTAGCAAATCCGACAAATTTCCCAGGCGGATGTACTGGATCATATTGAAATAATGAGATATAAAATGCACTGAAAATTGGATAATATTTCAGCCATAAGGTAAACACAATGGGCAAAAATAAAATGAACCAAGGGGTCATTTTTCGTTTGAAAGAATGCCTTGTCGATTTTATCTTTTTTACTGATTGCAAATACATTTTATTGCTTCCTTTCAATCGTTTCTTTTTTATAAGATTTTTCTAAATCAAACGAACTTCTTTTAGCAATGTTTCAGGTCGTTTATCAAAAGTTTTTTTACAAGTCCCATTGGGACAAACCAAGATGATCACGATGCGCTCACCCCACAAAATAATGTAATCTGGAAGATTACGTATAAAAAAGAAAGGAACCACATGAATAAATCTATTTCCCGAAAAGCTAGTAACATTACTAACTTAGAAAATTCATATCATCATCGGTTCACTTTCTCTTATGACAAAAATCTATTGACACAGATTGCTATTATTTTTTATTCGCTTCATTAAATTTATCCAGAGCTTCTGTTTCACACAATTTTTGAGCTTCAGCAAAAACTTTTTCTGGATCTGCAGATGGATCCGCTAAAATTTTCTGTACAGCACGATCTACATATGAACCAAAATCACCTTTTCCATAAAATTCTAAACGACCAATCGTTTTCACTTTTTCCAGCACAGCTGCATATTCTTCTGGGAATTCGTAAAAATCAGTTGCATTAATATCTGAACGAGGGACAATAATCGGATTTGCTGCACCTTTTGTAGCTAAATTTTCAAAATAAGAAGAGATGTACTCTTTACTTGAGTAGAATTTGATAAATTCCCACGCTGCATCTTTTTTAGCCTGATCAGATTTCGCATTAATCAGCCAATTCACACCTCCGATAGCGGTTACTTGCTTTCCACCAGGTCCTACAGGCGGCAATGCAAGTCCAATATCATCAGGATCAATCCCATTTGTAATTGCCTCAGATACCCAGTCGCTAGCAAAAGGCATCATCCCCACTTTTCCAAGACCGAAGTTTGTTACTAAATCAGTAAATTTCAAGGTTAAGTCGCTTTGAATCACTCCTTCTTTCTTCAGCTCTTGATAGTATTTTGCTGCCTTGATAACCGCCGGATCTGTAAAGGTTAAGGTTGCTGTACCATCTTCATTTTGCTTCGTTAAATCACCACCAGCTTGCCATACATAATATTGGAAGAACCACTCTGTCCATTCCGCTGCCAATGTCGCATAACCTGTTGTTTGTTCTGAAAGTGCAGAAATCTTCTTGGCTGCCGCCAACGCTTCTTCCCAGTTCTTGGGCGCTTCATTCAATCCTACTTCTTTAAACAATGCTTTATTGTAGCCAAAGAGCATTGGTGACACCCGTGTTGGAACGGCATAGATTTTACCATCCTTCGTAAACATATCAGTATAGTCTTTGGTAAAATATTGCCACTCATCCCATTTATCTGTATAGTTATTTAAAGGCTCTAAAATCCCTTTAGCTATATAGGAATTCGTTACTGTGAAGGAAGCTTCTACCAGGTCTGGAGCTGTACCAGCTGCTACTCCTTGATAAAATTCATTCCCTGGATCACCTTCTTTGACAACTTTATTCAATTTAATATTTGGATGTTCTTCTAAAAATTTTTTCTCCATAGAAGCTGACCAGTCATCTGCATTTCGACTCGTAACCCAAAGCGTCAATTCTACTTGCTCATTGCTACTGTCTTTCATTTTTTCAGCAGTTGAAGAGCCACATCCGAATAAGGAAGCAGCCAACAAAGTGGTGCATAATGCTGTCGAAAAGAATTTCTTTTTCATCATAACACGGTCTCCTTTTTTCTTTTCCTAAACCACACAGAACAATCCTTGTGTGGTTTATAATAATGATATTTTCTAAGAATAGGATACCAAAAAAGCGCTTACAAGACCATAAAAAAATAGGATGACTTTTATATTATTTCTTGTATAAATTCATATTTTATCATATAAAATGTCACAAAATCATATAAAATGATATAATAATGAAGATAAGGGAGATACAGTGATGAGCAAACAAGAATTTCATATTTTTAATAATCGTTCCTATATTGATTTATATCCTGTTCAATTTGGTAAGGAAATCTGCCAACCTCTACATTCATTTGGTCCAACCAAAAAGCAACATTACCTCTTTCATTACATTGTTTCTGGTTCAGGAGACTTCTATCTCACCGAAAAGCAAAAAAGTTTTCATCTCACAGCTGGCCAGGGCTTTTTGATAGCGCCTGATAGTATTTGTAGCTATGAAGCAGATCTTGCTGATCCTTGGACCTATATCTGGATTGAATTCGACGGTCTAAAGGCCGAACATTTTTTACACCAAGCAGGGCTATCCAAGACTCAACCAATTTTCACGTCTTCACAGCCTCCTGCGGAAAGCGATGTTTACAAAGAGATAAACCACATCCAACAACTTCATAATGCTAAAAGTGCACAGCTCATTGGGCATCTCTATCTATTTATTGCTGCCTTGATGGAGGAATCAGCTACCAAACAGATAAGTAAGCATAATGATGCCAAAGACTTATATATTCGAGAAGCTATTAATTTTGTGGAACGTAATCTTAGCAAACCTATATCCATTGATGATATTGCAAAACAGTGCAATCTAAATCGTCATTATTTTAGTCGCCTCTTCAAAGAGCAGATGGGAATCTCTCCCCAACAATTTCTCATTCAATACCGCATGAGCCAGGCCTGTGAACTATTAAAAGATACCGATAAGCAGCTCAAAGAAATTGCGGAACTAGTCGGTTATTCGAATCAGTTTAATTTTTCAAGTGCTTTTAAAAATCACTACCAACTTTCTCCTAATCAATGGCGCAAAAAAATGAAAGTACTAGATAAAAAATGAAACAGTTATTGCGGCATAGTGATACACTCCTCTTATCGTGGATAGTAAAAAAATCACCAAAAATTATATGCCTACTGAAATAGTAAACTTGGAATGTCGTTAGGAAATTTCCAGAAAAATAACAGACTCTGAACATAGGCAAGGATAATTCAATGAAAAACGCTAGACTTAAAAGCGAGGAAAGAAAAAAATATAGTGTCTTTTGACGTCTCCTATTAAGAACTCTGACACCATGCAAAGAGCGAGACCGACTGTCACCTTAACAGTGCAGTTGCGTCTCGCTCTTTTTTACCTTATATTTGTCAAGAATCAAAATCTGATGTCGTTACCTCACCTTGCTTCAACACTCCAGCGGACTGTTGAAGGTTGAAAATAGAGCCTAGGGCAAAAGTCCCTAACCTCATTACTTTTGTAGATTTAACAGTTTAGCGTATATCAATAGTCAGGGGAATGACGATTGATACCTGAGCTTGGAAATCAAAAAGCGGGTTTGTCTGGTTTGTAAAACGTTGATAAATCAACATTCTAGTAGAGGAGGCTAGCGAGCATTTCTTCGCTAGCTCTATTTCCAACCTTTCACAATTCTCAATTGCAAGGAGCGAGCTACGCTCGTTCTATTTCCAGCCTTCCACAATTCTCAATTGTAAGGAGCGAGCTATGCTCGTTCTATTTCCAGCCTTCCACAATTCTCAATTGTGGAAGCTAGTCAACCTTGCGAGAGAAGTAAACGAATCCACTGGATTCGTTTAGCCCGAACTTAGAAATAAAGAAGTGAGGTAAATCGATTTCTTCGAAATCACGATTGAGTCCCACTCCCCTAGTCAGATATTAATTTTTATAGAGTACTAGCTACTTCTTTTCACTAACTGTTCCGTTATATTGTGTAATAGGTCTTTGGCTGGGTGATTTGGCAACTGTTCAATCGCAGATACTGCTTTTTGTGTAAAGCGCTCTGCTAGCTTCCTTGCCTGCTCCAATCCCCCTTCTTGTTTCATTAAAGCAACAACAGCCTGCACATCTTCTTCTGTCATATCCTCCCGCTTATCCAAATAAGGACGAAAGGCGGTAGGATTTTTTTGTAGAGCACACAAGAGGGGCAAGTTGTAAATACCTTGACCAATATCTTCCAAGACAGGCTTATTTAATGCAGATTGTTCTTCTGTATAGTCTAGCAAATCGTCAATCATCTGAAAGGCCATACCAATATAAAAGCCGATGTGCCCTGCCAAGCGGATTATTTCCTGATCTGCGCCACCAAAGTAGGCACCTTCTCGACTCGCCAGCTTAAATAAAGCAGCGGTTTTCCCAGCAGTAGCTCGTAAATAGGCATGGACGGTTTGTGCTTGATTGTAATAGGCAGACATCTGATCAAGCTCACCAACTAGTATTTTCTTCATTGCCTTGGCGTTGACATTCATATAAGGAGAACCAGGCATAGACTCTAGGAGTAAGGCAAAAAAGACGGTAAAGAGCAAGTCTCCTGTGTAGACGGCAACATCCTTACCAAATCGACTTTGAATCGTCACCTGTCCCCGCCGTAGCGGAGAATCATCGATAATATCATCATGAACCAAAGTTGCCAAATGCAGGACCTCAAGAGAGGCTGCAACGGTTAGCAACTTGTCCTCATCGAGTCTTGGTGTATCGCCAAATTCCTCAAATAAAAAGAAAAAAGCAGGGCGAAGGTACTTTCCACCTGCGCCATTTAACTCCACTAGTGCCTGCTTAATCCCCGTATGTCGTATGTGGACCTTCTTTTCAATCAAGGTCCTCACGCTGTCAAGTTTTTCCTCCAAACCCTCATAGCGACTCCAATACGCTGCCATTTCCTAATCTCCTTGATTCCTAACTGCTCTCTATTTTACATTATTTAGGCTGTAATAGCTAGTACTGCATGTTAGAAATTTTATTGACATCTTTCTTATTTAAGCATTAATCAAGTGTATCTGATAGGATAAGCACAATTTATGTTGTATAAGGGTGTTGCATCTCCTGCTTTACAAAACCAACTTTTGCCCATACTCCTCAAAAACGATCCACTAGTTTATCACAACAAAACATAAGAAAAACACTTCTTCAAAACTAGTGCAAACTAGAAATAGAAGTGTTTTCTTGATTGCCAAAAAATATTCACGTACATTCCTTATCGTCATACGGCTCTAAAAACATCACTGCTCCTTGTTTTAGAAATATTATGACAATACCTTTAGTTGACATTATTCATTGACTTGATAGGCCTTTCTTTTAAGGGTTAATGCCTCTTCAATAACCACTTGTTGTTGATCAAGCTTAAAGAATTTTGTGACACTGTATGCCATTAGCAGCATTCCAATCATCGGAATGATACTAAATAATAATCGAATCATGATTAGGGATGTTTCTGATTGTACAGAAGTTGAACCAGAATAACCAGCTATACCTAGTAGTATGCCTAACAAAGCCGATCCTAAACCGCCTCCAATTTTTGCAAATGCCCCTCCTAATAGTCCAACCGAACTATCCAAGCGAGCGAGTCCGATATACTCATTGTAATCAGCCATTTGAACAGATAAATTTGCCTGTAAAGAAACAAATGGAAACTGTCCAACTCCTGAAATAAAAGCTCCTAGGAGCAAGAGAGGGATATTTTTGCCTGCAAAGAAATACAATAAATATCCTACAGCACTAACGACTGCTCCTCCTGCAATCATTTGAGATACCGAATACTTTTTCATCAACATTGGAAAAAGGAGCGTAACAGGCAATGCCAAAATTCCGATAAATTGAATGGTACTATAGAGACCGATATCTCCTACAATATATGTAAAATAATAGGTTGCAGCATTCATTCCGATTACAATGTTATAAAAACCTGCCATACCAGCTGTTGCCCAAGTAAATTTATTTCGTTTTAACATGACCAATACATCTTTGAATGCCACCTTTTCGTAGCCACTCGCGGCATCAAGAAACGGATCTTCTTTGATAATGAAAAATCGACCTAACCCAATAACTAATAAAGGTAGAGCATAAATCAATAGTAAAGACTTCCATCCTTCCGGACTGGTAGCAAGTTTAGCCATCATGATTGGGAATGAAACAGATACTACAATACCTCCGATCATGGTTAACAAACCACCGTAGATACCAACTTTAGCAATTTTTTCATTATCATTATCAAAAGCTCGAATCATATAAGGTGTTTGACAAGCCAACAGTAAGGTTGTAAAAATCGAGAACACCATAGTATACATGAAAAACACCCAAATTGCTTTTATTGTCAAGCTCCAGCTAACAGGTGTGTAAAATAGTGCTAGAGTACACAACCAAACCCCAACAATACACCATTCATACGGGCGGCCTTTCCCCCATTTTGTTTTTGTATTGTCTACAATGAAAGACGCCACAAAATCCGTTACACCATCAAACAATTTACTAAGCAGTATTAAAGAACCAACTAAAGTAGCAGGCATTTTCAGAGTATCTGTGCAAAATATCATTAAATAGCCTATAATAATTGTATTTGCCGCAACCGAAACAGCTCGACTAGCCCATCCAACTGTCTTGACAAAGCCGATAGTTTTTTTATCCTGATTTTCGTGAACCGATGCTGAATTTTTCTTAAACATTTTGAGTTCCTCCACATCTTTTTTGAACAACAGATAACAGTCTACCAATATTATCTTTCAATCTTAATACATCAATCTCTCCCCTTTTAACAGCATCTAGTAAAGGTTTTGTATAGGTGTCATCTGTAGATCCAGGTGTTAACCAAGTATTTCCCCCTGCAACAGCTTTTACGATATCCACTGAATCATATGAATTCCAGTCTGTCATGACAAAACCTTCAAATCCAAATTCCTGTCTAAAAATACCTTGTAATAATTCTTCATCCTCAGCCGTAAAAACGCCGTTACAAGCATTATAGGCTGTCATTATTGAATCTGGCTTGTGAATCGACATGGCAATTTCAAATACTTTGAGATAAATTTCTCTGAGAGCACGCTCGCTAATAAAACTATGATTCCGTTTACGCGATGACTCACAATTATTTGCAACAACATGTTTATAACAGCTAGAAATACCGTTTTCTTCTAAGCCCTTTGCATGAAAACCAGCCATATAACCTGCTAATAGTGGGTCTTCGCTATAATATTCTGGATGGCGACCATTCAATGGATCGCGATGAATATTCATCGCAGGTGCCAGAATCATCTGAATATCTTGCTCTTTTGCTTCTTTTGCAATGACTTCACCAACTTGGTAAGACAAGGTTGTATTCCAGCTTGAACAAACTGTGTTACTACAAGGCATACCAATATTTGGATTGTGGACATTGACACCATTGTTACCATCTGATACGGCAAACCGTGGTAGATTTCTGTTTTCTAAAAGATATATTCGACCGGCTTCTCCTGTCTCGTGCATCCCCCATCCTGCAGAAGCACAGACACTAAGTCTTGTCAATTCTTCAATGGTGTAATCTGAAACCAAATCAGTATACTCATTTTCCCTTGGAATAAACTGTTGACGTATAGCAGTTGGCGTCAAACTTGTATACTCTTTCTTTTGACCTGACTTTTGTCCTTTAGGGAACGAAACACCTTTTTTTGATATTGTATCAATCTCTACAGGCGGAAGCATATAATGATGAGATTCTTTATAAATTACTTTCTCAGGAATTGTCAATGCCCCAACTACTGTTGTTTGTTGGACATCTGTTCCTACTAAAATATTGTAATTCCCTGCTTCTAACACCCAATTAGCAGATTGAACATCAAAGGAAGTTAATGATTCTTTTTCGACTGTCAATATTATTTCTTGACTTTCTCCACTTGCTAATAACTCTGTTTTTGCGAATGCGACTAAACGCTTGTCTGGTTGCTCCAACATTCCATCTGGGATAGACACATATACTTGAATAATATCTTTTCCTGAATAATTACCAATATTTGTGACGTTAACCTTCAATTGATTCTGTTCAAACCTTGTTTCCCATCTAAATTGTGTGTAAGAAAGGCCAAATCCAAATGGAAATGCAACGTTTTTCTTAAAAGTTTCAAAATATCTGTAGCCAACATAAATGTCTTCTTCATAAAAAGTATCAATAAAATATGGAGAATCTGCCTTGGCTTTTGGATCCCCATCAGCTGGTTGATAGAAATTAGGACTCGAAGGATAATCATAATAGTCCAAAGCCCAGGTATCTGGTAGTTTAGCAGATGGCGTAACTCGCCCATCCAAAATTTCGACAAGTGCCTTTCCACCTAACATACCAGGGAATCCACACCACAACAAAGCATCCACCTGATATGCTTCTGCCCAAGACACATCGATTGGGTAACCTGAATTAATAACGACAATCAGAGAATCCGAATTTTGTCGCAATGATTTTAGTTGTTCCTCTTCTTCAGTTGTTAAGTAGTATTCTCCGAGTTTGGCTTCATTATCAAAATTTTCACCTGAGGCTCGGCTAATCACCAACAAACCTATCGCAGCATCTGAGGAACGAGTAAAATCAGAAAACTCATCAATCGCACGTCGGAGGTTAATATGATACCTTGGATTAATTTTTCCAGCACCTACAGCTGCTAAGCGAAATTGATTTTCGTTCACAATATTTAAGGCACTATCCTTTGGTAGCGGTAAAACATTATTCTTATTCTTTAGTAGTACAATTCCTTCTCTAGCAGCTTGCAGAGCAATAGCATCATGTTCTTGATATTCAGGATTTATCCTTGTTTTTTCTTTCGTATGAACCGTAATTGTTTGAGGATCCATCTGATTGCCATCACTATCCACATATCCCTCAATAAGAAGCTCATAATCTGTATTGTAGTTTAAACAAATATCCCTTAATGGAATTCCTAACATTTGTACTCCACCAGCATCTTCTATACTAGTTAATAGTGTGTTTGGTATACGTTCTCCTTTATAATAAACGTTTCCAGGGATTGTGAGATCCATCTCTTTCGTAAATCTCACAATCAAAGCACCAGCAAATCCCTTTTCGAGCATATAAAATTTTCCGTCTACATCATCAATATCATAAAGAAACGGCTCACTCGTATTCACTTCAGGCTTAATAGAACGACGATCTCGAATAACTACAGTGACTTCTTCATCATTTGCCAGTTGTAGACAGGCCTTCAAGATATCTTCAAATTCTGGTGCATTGCTAATTAAGACTGAAATTGGAACAGCACTAATATATTGATAGTTTGGTCCATCAATCATACCTGGTACATGTGAAGTGAAAAAATCTAACACTTCTTGTTTTTCCAAAAGTTTATATAGAGGTGTCTCTACTGTATATTTCTGCATAGTCTTCTCCTATTCGAATATCTCTTTCCCAGCTTGTCCTAAGAACAGTAAACTATCTTTAATCTGTCTATTTTTACTCTTGCGGTCTACACCAATCAAACCAAATTTCATACCAAATCCTCTTTGCCATTCAAAATTATCTAATAGACTCCAATATAGATAGCCCATTAACGGTATTCCTTCTTGACGACATATATGTAATTCCTTTAAAGCAGTGTCAATAAATTGAATCCTCATCGCATCGTCTTCAGTCGCTACACCATTTTCTGTCACAAATATTTTTCCATCAAATTCTTTTGCGACTTTCCGAACAACATTAGCAATCCCTTGAGGGTAATATTCATACCCCATTTGAGTTAATATACTTCCATCAGGAGCGGACTGTGAGCCATTTTTATCAATAATCACTCTAGTATAATTTTGAACGCCGAGAAAGTCATCGTCTTCGATAGCAGATTTAAAATCTCGAAAATCATTTTGCCATTTTTCTTCTGCTTCATTTAGTGCTTCCGCCGAGTCATCACCCAACTGTATATCATAAAGACTTAAAGTCAACCCGACTTTTAATTGATTATTAACGGCCTTTATTTTTTTCCGAGCTTTCATGTGTGCCAATCGAATCACATCGTTTCCAAAATCAGTTCTCATTGACAAAAATGTATTTGCAATCTCTCCTTCAGGAAATCCCAGAATTTCTCTAGCCTCATCTTGCTCTTTTTGTAAATCAGCTGGCAAAGCAAGATTTAGCCCAACCTGAGGATCGATTCCCATTTGTCTCATAAACATTTTTGCTACTTCAGCAATTTGAACCCCCATGTTTGCTTCATTTATTGTACAGATATATGTTAATTCTGAACCTAATTCTTTCGCAATCAATTCTGCGTAATTTGCGAAATAGGTGGCTGTTTGAGAGTTTTCCCATCCGCCTTCTCCGATTAACCATGCTGGACTAGAAAAGTGATGTAATGTGACAATTGGCTCAAGCCCCTGTTTTTTACAATAGGAAATGACATCTCGATAATGTTGTATTTCGCTTTTATCGATTGTTCCTTTTTGAGGTTCTATCCGAGCCCACTCAATAGAAAAACGGTATGCATTTAAACCAGCCTCTTTCATGTAATCAATATCTTCTTGATATCTTTCATAATGCTCACATGCTTCTAACGATGGTTCGGTAAAACTTGTATGTTCTAAATTTTCCATCACCCAGAAATCGCTGTGCAGATTATTTCCTTCAACTTGGTGAGCAGCCGTTGCAGCTCCAATGTAAAAATCCATAACATCCTCCTTTTGTAAACGCTTGCTTTATGCTTTCTTATATTGTACAATACCAATAAGAAAACAGTTATCATTATTTTGTTTTTTCTATAACATTTTTGCTTAATGTGGATAGTTGGCTAAATTTTAACAGAAAAAACAAAATAATACTATTTAGTGAGGTAGCCATGGAAGAAATCAGCTTTTTAAAAACATTGATAAGTTATGCTTATCATTTAGATTTAGTTTGTTACGATAGACTAGAAAATCCATCTAGCGATAATAATCCTTTACTAAACATACTACTAACTGAAGAAAATCTAGTTCACAAAGCCCTTGTCCAAGGTCTAGCAACGGATAAACCATTCATTTTATCAAATCAGATTAATTTAACTTGGTTTGTTGCTATTGAAAAAGAAAATAATGAGTTGAAGAACGTTTTCTTTTTAGGTCCTGTATATTTATCAGACCCTGACCCTGTCCCGATATCTCATTATGTGCAACAGCTGGCTATTTCCTTTTCAAATAGAATTGAATTAGAGAATTATCTGAAAAACATTCCTGTTACACCAATACTATCGCTCCTCCAAAATGGTATGATGCTTCATTATACATTAACGAAAGAAAAAATTGCCCTTCATCAAATTTTAGCAGAGAATCGTTCCGAAGAAAAAATTCCTTCCCATCATTCGGAGAACTCGCCTAATCACAGTGCCTGGTTGATTGAATCACAAATTATGCAATTAGTTGAAGAAGGGAATTCGAATTTTCGGGAAAAACTTAGTGAATTATCCCTTAACCGAAATGTTGGGCATCTTAGCAATAATGATTCTCTAAGACAGGTAAAAAATATGATATTAGCAAGCGTTGTACTTGTATCTCGAGCAGCCATAAGAGGAGGACTCAGCCCAGCAATTGCCTACCCTCTCAGCGATTATTATATTCGTTCTACTGAAAAATGTCAGACGATTTCTGAACTCACAAATATTAACAATATTATGATGGAAGACTTTGTAAATCGTGTCCATCAAACGAAAGAATCTCCTATAAAAAATAAATATTTACTGATTGTACGTGATTATATTGATAGTCATTTAGATAAACCACTTTCTGTTGAAGAACTGGCTCAACTGGTTAACTATTCACCTTATTATCTCACTAGAAAATTTAAAAAAGAATTTAATATTGATATCATTCATTATATCCAGCAAGCAAGGCTCGCTTATTCTTTAGATTTAATCCGATACAGTCAAATGTCGATTCAGGATATCAGTCAACAATTATATTTTTCATCACCAAGCTATTTTTCTAAATTATTCAAAGAATATTATCAGTGCACACCTAACACCTATCGAAAAGACTATCAGCTGCCTCCTAATAAATAAAAAAGAGAATAAAGCCTACAATTACTCGCTTTCAAATGTTAATATCAAGATAGAAAAGATTTTTGCAACATTCAAAAACTTTGGGGTCACAAATGAATTTCATTGCTAGAATTATCAACAGAGAACTAGGTTTCTCGTTTCTCGGCTCGTGAAAAAACAATCCACCTTTCTAACCACGCTTTTCCATTTGACAAGCGCGGGAAAAACAGTCCGCTGGACCTTAACTCGCTTTCTCGTTTCTCGGCTCGTGAAAAAACAATCCACCGGATTGTTTTTTTATGCTATACTAGTCTATAGAATACTTGAGGAGGTGTGTATGATTAAATTACTAGCTCTTGATATGGATGGGACCTTGTTGAATAGTCAGAAGCAACTGACCCAACCACAGATTGAGGCGATTCATAAAGCGATTGAAATGGGGGTTAAGCTCGTACTGTGTACTGGCAGAATGCTTCCAGGGGTCAAGCCGTATTTTGACCAACTAGGACTGGATGCAGAAAATGAATATGTCATTGTCAATAATGGCTGCTCCACTCATCAAACGAGTGACTGGAAACTGATTGACTGGGCAGAACTATCCCCTGATGAAATTCGGTATCTAGCAACTTTTATTCCAGAAAGTGAGATGCAGCTGACCTTATTTGACGAGGAGCATTATTATGTCTTAGAAGATGAACCAAATGAATATTCACGGACAGATGCTCATCTTGTTTTTGTAGAGCCAACGATTTTAAGCATGGAGAACGCAACCAACCAGAGCCGTCATCTGTTCCAAGCCATGTATGTCGGAACAAAAGAAGCCACTGATGCCTTTGAAAGCAACTATGCTGACCTACTCCGTAAGGACTTCGATGCCGTACGCTCACAAGATGTCCTACTTGAAATTTTGCCAACAGGTGCCAATAAGGCTTCTGCTCTCAAAAAGCTTGCAGAACACTTGAGAATCTTACCCGAAGAAATTATGGCGATGGGTGATGCCAATAATGATATTGAAATGTTGGAATTTGCTGGTCTAAGTATTGCAATGGGCAATGCTAGCGATCTTGTCCAATCGTTGGCAGATGACGTTACGGATACCAATGACTGCGATGGCGTTGCCAAAGCCATTTATAAACATATCTTACAGCAATAAAAAATACCAAAAGGAGAAAATCATGAAATACCCTACACTTTTAGAACGATTCCTTGTCTACGTGAAAGAAAATACACGCTCTGACGAGACGTCCACTACCACACCTAGTACGCAAAATCAGGTTGAATTTGCCCAAAACATCCTGCTTCCTGAAATGGAACGCATCGGACTTCAAAATGTTCACTACTTGCCAAATGGATTTGCCGTAGGAACACTCCCTGCCAATGACCCTACTTTGACACGTAAGATTGGCTTTATTGCCCATATGGATACCGCAGACTTCAATGCCGAAGGTGTCAATCCGCAGATTATTGAAAACTATGACGGAAATCCGATTGCCCTTGGGACATCTGGTTTTGAATTGCATCCAAAAGATTTTCCGCAATTAAACAACTATCACGGGCAAACCTTGATTACAACAGACGGAACTACCTTGCTTGGTTCTGACGATAAATCAGGAATTGCTGAGATTATGACAGCCATTGAATACCTGGTAGCTCATCCTGAAATCAAACACTGCGAAATTCGGGTCGGATTTGGTCCAGATGAAGAGATCGGTGTAGGAGCAGATAAATTTGATGTGGAAGATTTTGATGTTGATTTTGCCTATACGATGGATGGCGGTCCACTCGGCGAACTCCAATACGAAACTTTTAGCGCTGCTGGTGCTAAGATTGATTTCCTTGGACGAAATGTTCACCCTGGGTCTGCTAAAAATCAAATGATCAATGCCTTCCAACTAGCAATTGACTTCCATAATGCTCTCCCAGAAGCAGATCGCCCAGAAAAAACAGATGGGTATCAAGGGTTCTTCCATTTGATGGACATGTCAGGAAGCGTTGATCAAGCACAAACAACATACATCATTCGTGATTTTGAAGAAGCTGATTTTGAAGCCCGCAAACAGTTGATGCTAGATATTGCTGAGAAGATGAATCAAGATTTTGACACACCACGCGTCATCGTCAACCTTCATGACCAATACTATAACATGAAGAAAATCATCGAAAAGGATATGACCCCCATTACCATTGCTAAAGAAGTTATGGAAAATCTTGACATCACACCAATCATTGAGCCAGTTCGTGGTGGAACCGACGGATCAAAAATTTCCTTCATGGGTATTCCAACACCAAATATCTTTGCAGGTGGTGAGAATATGCATGGCCGCTTTGAATTTGTCAGCCTTGAAACCATGGAAAAAGCTGTCGATGTCATTCTAGGAATTGTGGGACACCAATAAAAATACAATACGATAAACGCCCTTCAACGCATATTAGGGCGTTTTTTCCCCACCGCAACCAACAGTAGCAAGATGTAAACTGAGCTTTCTTGGCAAATATCCTTGCATTTGCTACAGTAAGGATAGGAGGTGACCTATATGTTACTACATGAAAAAATTCGTTTCATTCGCACCATTCATCAATTGTCACAGGAACAATTCGCTGAAGAATTTCTGGTCAGTCGCCAATCAGTTTCCAAGTGGGAAAATGGCACTGCTATTCCTGATCTGCACATTCTCATCAAGATAGCTGATTTTGTCGATATGACTTTGGACCAACTGGTCCGTGATGACATTGATCTTCCAATCCAGCAAGACCAACATCATCCTGAACCAGAGATTGAGCCACAGCGGAATGCAAGTTTTGCTATTCAAGACTATCTAGGAAAGGTCTGCGATGTTTCCCTTAATACGATGTGGTACCAAGTTCTGCGAAATGTCAAAATCGTTGGGATCTATCAAAATATGGTCTGCTTTGAAAAGCGGCAACGCTACGGCTACTTTCATCTCGGTCGCTGTATCGATATTCTGGTCAAAAAAGAAGAGGAGTATATTCCCTACAATCAAATTGCTTTGGGAAAATGTAAAGCCTACACGAATACCAACCAATTCTGGGGTGGAAATCACTATCTCTTCAGCCAAGTAACTGCCGTCAATGAAAGAGGAATTGAACTCCAAACGGGACAATTTACATCCTTTATTGATTTCCAGCATTTAGTAGTTCTCCTAATGAAATAGACGAATCAAGCACTTTTTCAGGTGCTTGTTTTTATTATATAAAAAATTTATATATTACTCTTGACTTCCTTTGGCAATATGTATATAATTTATATATAAAATATTTATATATAAGAGAGGTGAACGTATGTACTATCCTGTTTCCTCTGTCTTAATTGAATTTCTGATTCTATCGATTGTCGAAAAACAGGACTCCTACGGATATGAAATCAGTCAGACCGTTAAGATTGTAGCTGATATTAAGGAATCAACCTTATATCCCATTCTGAAAAAACTCGAAAAAGCAGGCTTTGTGACGACCTATTCTCAAGAATTTCAAGGGCGCAAGCGCAAATATTACAAAATTACCGACCAAGGTCGCAAGCAGATTATCTTTTTGCAAACCGAATGGACGGAATACAAGGACAATATAGACGGTATTATAGAAGGGAGCTTACGTAAATGACACGCAACGACTATATCACTCAATTACAGAAATATCTTAAACGCTTGCCAGCAGAGGATTATCAAGATGCCATGGAACATTTTAATGAATACTTTGACGAAGCTGGATTAGAAAACGAGGCACAGGTCATTGCTGAGCTAGGTAGTCCCAAGCAGGCTGCACGCGAAATCCTGAACCAACTCTATGATAAAAAGACTGAGATGGGTACTGCTACGGCTAAAAATACCATTCTCATTGTAATACTCAGTATCCTAGCAGCTCCTTTAGCCTTTCCTTTAGCTCTGACCCTCTTGGCCTTGTTTTTGACCGCTATTATCCTGGTTTTCAGTTTCCTCTTGGTCCTAGCTTCTATATGGATTAGTGCGATTGCTTTAGGCATCGGATTTATCTTTACAGCTTTTCAGGTTCTTTCAATCGCCTGGAGTAGCTCACTCCTCTTTATTGGACTTGGACTAGCCGCTATTACTCTAGGGCTTCTTGGTACACAGATGACAATTATTCTTGGAAAAAAGACTGTCCTTGCTCTTATTCACTTGATGCAAGAAAAAATTATTAGGAGAAACCGCTATGAAATCATTTAACCGTTTTACCAAAACCTGTCTAACTCTTCTCTTTGTCGGACTCAGCCTTGCAGGTGCGGGCTTTCTACTAGGCGGTTGGAAGAATCTGAAACAAGAAGTCGATCTCAATCGAAAGTTAGAAACCATTGACTTTGACAAGGTAGAGTCGCTTGATATTCAAACGAGTATCATTATCGCTCCGTCAAAAGATAAGCAGTTTCATCTGAGTTACTATCACTACCTGAAAGATCAGTTTCCGCCTGTAAACTACCGATTAAAAGATAAACAACTGACAATCAACGATAATCAGCCGAACTCGTTCATCAATACGGACGGTCTACTTGATATCGTTCTACATCTTAGTCAGCAAAATTGGGTTGAAGAACGCATCCCGCGCCTTGAAGTACCTAAGGGAACAAGCCTAAAAGAGCTGAAAGGTCTTGTTGATATAGGAGATATTGATCTTAAAAACATTACCATTGATACTGCCGAACTAACTGTCAATGTTGGCCCTGTCAAACTAAGTAACGTCGACATCGGTACACTCCATTTAGATGTCGATGCAGGAGAAATTCAACTGGCAGATGTCAGCCTAGCTCCCCCAATTGTCAAAGAAGGCTCTAGCCTGTTGAACAAAAGCTCGATTAGCTTAAATACCGGAGATATTACCGCAACTAACCTCAGCCTAACTGGACAAAATAGCATCTTTACAGACATCGGCAACATTGACCTGCAACTCAACCCTAAAACAGTTGTCAACATTGAAGCAAACACAGACCTCGGTAGCGTATCCAATCACTTCCAAAACCAACCCAACTCCCAGAATCGCCTCATTCTTGAAACCAATGCAGGTGACATTCGGGTGCAATAGAGGTGGATAATGAAAAAAGTTATCTCAGGAACTCTACTTGCCATTCTAGCTATTAGTGTTAGTCAACTAGTTGCTTTTCTCATCTCCACTCTCTTTCCTCAATATGCTATTCGACAAGCGATAATAGCCATTATCTATCCAGCTACCTGTCTATTTCTTGTTCAACTCTTATCCAGGCGCTACTTTCACAAGGATTTTCATTTCCTCTTAGGGAACAGAAATTCTCTCAAACCGATTTGGCTATTCGTAAGTCTTCTTCTCCCGACAGGTGTGTTTGCTTTCTATCTCCTAATAGGAGGTAAAATTTACTTGAATCAGGGCATAATAATGAATGATTTGTTCATACATTCTATCCTCGTTGGAGGAATAGCGGTAGCCTTTGCTGAGGAGCTTGTTTTCAGAGGATTTCTACAAAAACTTTTCCAAGATCGGTTTGGACTGGGTGTTGCTTGTTTGATACCATCGTTCATTTTTGCAACCCTTCACCTATTTAATGGCAAGTTAGACCTCATAGAGACCTTCCTCTTATTAGTTGCTGGAACAAGTGTCGGTACAATGTTTGCTTTGATCAGGATAGAAAGTCACTCTCTTCTCAATAGTTGGATCCTACATGTCGCATGGAACAGTATGACAAGTTTGATAGCCATCGGTACAATAAACAATCCAGAAACTATAGCAACACTCATCCTCCCATCTTCAACTCCTCTCCTTACGGGCGGACAATATGGAGTCGACATTACCCTTCCAGCAATGCTTGGCTATCTTCTTGTCGCTGGATTTGCTTGGAGGAAGATAGGAAATGTAATTAAGGAGGACCTCTCATGACCCATTCAGCACTAAGCGTTTCACATCTATCGAAAGATTTTCAAATCGATCAGCACAAGACCATTTCTGTCTTAAAGGATATCTCCTTTGAAGCCCAATACGGTGAATTTATCAGCATTCTTGGTATCAGTGGCTCTGGAAAATCAACCCTACTAAAATGCATGTCTAGTCTTCTTATTCCCTCTAGTGGGGCTATCTGCATCAATGGGGTAAATCCTTATAAACTCCGAAATAGTCAACTTGCTAAACTGCGTCGGAATCATATTGCTTTTATTTTTCAATCCTACAACCTACTTCCGGCCTTACCAGTCCTTGAAAATATTGCCCTTCCCTTGCGGCTATCCCATCGACCTGTTCCCGTAGCAACCATTCGCAACCTGCTATCACAAATGAAGTTTCAGGCAGACATCCATGCCTTTGTCAAACATCTTTCTGGTGGAGAACAGCAAAAGGTGGCCATTGCACGCGCTATCCTATCAGATAGTTCTATTGTGTTTGCAGATGAACCTACAGGAGCTTTAGATAGTGGCTCTCGTCAAGTCATTTTCACCTTATTAAAGCAACTAGCCCAAAAAGGAAAATGTGTTCTTATGGTCACGCACGACATCGAATTAGCCTCTCAAACAGACCGAGCACTCATTTTAAAAGATGGTCAAATTGCTCACGATATTGACTCACCTTCCCCTGATGTACTATACCAAGCACTTGGCATTTCAACATTCGATTAATGAGGAGGAGAACCATGCTTCAGCTTATCTTTTATCAGTTTCAATTCTCTAAAAAGCAATGGTCTAGTATGATTCCACTCTTTCTCGTCTCCGGTATCATTGTCGGGCTATCACTAAATGGTATTTTTACTATTAGGGAGATTCTTCATGCTTCACAGGTCAATGATCCAATACCTATTTTTGTCTTTCCGATTGTCTTCGGAGGAATAACGCTTTTTTTCACCATTTCGACAGCCATTCAGCTACTCATTGACACTTTCAAAAAAGACTACGAATTATGGGATCTATTAGGAGCAAATCGTACACAAATTTCTCTCCTTGTTGGAGGACAGTTGGCACTTATTGCAAGCTTAGCTAGCCTTCTTGGCTACATTATCTCCATACCTAGTACCCATCATTATTATTATTTTCTTCAACAATTCTTTGGTAAAGACTGGATTCCAGACATCCCTCTTCATTTCAATTTACTAGCAGGTGCTTCTTCTATCGCAATCCTTACTAGCCTTGCTTTTCTGAGTGGGCTATTTCATACACGAAAGATCCTCAAAGCTCAAGATAAAAAACAGAACAAAGTGACACGCTTCTTCAGAGTGATTCCTAAAATAACAATAGGACTTATCTGCCTATCTTTAGAAGCCTATCTTATCAATCAAATTTTTCAACCAAATACAATGATAAACAAATCACTCTTTCTATTTTATCTTCTGTTCACCAATCTTTTTCTCATTAATCTCCTGTCACCATATCTCCAAGTATTTCTGATACGAGCCTATTCGGCTATGTTTTTTAGGAAACATTACGCTCCTATTATTGCAAGATGGACAATTCTTCATCGGACACTCTACTTAAAATCACTGAATACATCCATCCTATCAGCGATTACCTTAATTGCAGGTTTCCAATTACTATCTCAAAATATCTTTTATCTATTTCAAGAAAATGCTGATTTAGAACTGAAAATCTCCTTTTTCATCTACCTCGGTGCCCCACTTCTCATTATTCTTAGTAATATTATTTCGATTACCCTATTATCTATTGAAAAAGAGAAGGAAAATAAATCCCAATTGGATACATTAGGTGTTTCCTTGTATCACTTATGTATCATTAAATTATGGGAAGCTTTCATCCATTGTCTTACTATTTTCTTTGTCGCATTTTGTATCAATAGTCTATTCCTTCTTCTCATTAGAAGTATCTTAATAGAAAATCATCAAAATCTCGCAAATCGTTCCGGCTTATTCCTTCCAGGACTAATGATTTGCTGTATCTTATTCCTTATGCTTTTCCTAACGAATATTTCGGGGAATCCATTTACTAAGGGGAATGACGCTTAATCGCAATTTTTTAACAATCGACTCCACTCCTTCATTTACTAGTGAATCGATACGTCAAACTAATAAAACAATAAAAATGACCGATTTTGATTCTTTTTATCCTACTTTTACTCCCCTTGAAAATTCCTGCCCATTCTGCTACAATGAAGCAAGTAGAAAGGATGGACTATGAAGCAACAAGTACAGAATTTAAAACTGGCAGAACGTGGGGCCATTGTCTCTATCACCGCCTATGTCCTCCTATCTGGGGCAAAATTAGCAACAGGCTCTCTCTTTCACTCGGACGCCCTCACGGCGGATGCCTTTAACAACATTTCAGATATTATTGGCAATATCGCTGTGCTGGTTGGACTTAAAATGGCACAGAAACCTGCAGATACAGATCATAAATTCGGCCATTGGAAAATGGAAGATTTAGCCAGTCTTATAACATCTTTCATCATGTTTGTCGTTGGTTTTCAAGTTCTCCATAGTACCCTTCAAAAACTGATTAATAAAGAAGTAGCTGAAATTGATATCATGGCAGCTATCGTTGGAATTGTATCTGCTATCGTTATGCTTGCTGTCTATCTTTATAATAAAGCCTTAGCAAAAAGAGTTCGTTCCAAGGCTCTTGAAGCTACCGCTAAGGACAATTTATCTGATGCGCTGACGTCTATCGGGACATCGATTGCTGTTGTAGCAGCCGCCTTTCAATTTCCAATTGTCGATAAAATCGCAGCCATTATCATTACCTTCTTCATCTTAAAAACAGCCTACGGGATTTTCATGGAGAGCTTCTTTACTTTATCAGACGGTTTTGATGAGGAATTGCTTAACAAGTACGAAACAGATATTCTCAAACTACCCAAGATTAGTGCGGTCAAATCCCAACGGGGTCGGACATACGGTGCTAACATCTATCTGGATGTTGTTTTGGAAATGAATCCTGATCTGTCTGTCTATGAAAGCCATGAAGTAACGGAACAAGTAGAGCAGCTCCTAATTTTAAAACACGGTGTCTTTGATGTGGATATCCACGTAGAACCTTCTGAAATTCCTCACGATGAGATGTATGAACATGTCTTTGATAAACTCTATCGCTTTGAATCCGAAATTCAGGCCCATGAAAAAGGCTATGAACAGCTGATTGAGGATCGGTATCTCCTGATTGATGAACAAGGTCAGTATCTCAATAAGGACCAAATGCTTCAAATACACCATGTTCAATCTACCTATCTGACCAATTTCCAAATGGTTTCAGTCAGCCAAAAATCAAAGCTAGTAACATTTGAAATCGGAAACAAAGTCCACACCTCTCTTTGGCGGCGCCACGAAGTCTGGCAAGTCGTCTTTCACCAAATAACAGAAAAAAAGCTGAACTAGTGTTACACCTAGTATCAGCTTTTCCTATCTTGTCAGCTACTATTTCCAAATAACCTGTATCAAGTTCACAATCGCATATAATAAAGAAATGCTAAACATAAGAAAGGCAAGGAAAACCAGTTTTCTAGGTCTCGTCTTTCTCAACTGGTAAATTCGGTAAAGAATCCAGCATAGGGCAAAAATTCTGACAAAGATCAAAAAATGAAACAATTCCGCAGACATGGCCAACCACTCCTTCCTCTCACCATTACTATACCATTTTTTATAATGAAAAGCTAGAAGATCCTAGACCTTCTAGCTTTTTGTCCAACTTAATTTTACAAATTGAGCTCTATAAAAGTCAACATCTGATTAGGCAACGAAACCGCTGGTAGAACTAGAGTTCAGCAAGGTGAGGTAACGATGCCAGATCTTGATTTTTGACGAGCACTATTTCTTCTTGATAGCATCTGCAGCTACATCTTCTCCGAACCATTTGTCAGAGATTTTTTGGAAACTGCCGTCTGCATATAATTCTTTGAAGGCTGCATTGATTTTCTCCACCAAGGTCGCATCAACCTTACGGGCACCGACAGCAAAGGCTTCTTTCTCAAAACCAGCATCAATAATATTGTAGTCTTTAATCAGACCTTCTTGCTGCAAGTAATAATTCGCATAAACACGGTCAATCAAGAGCCCATCAATCCGATCATTTTTCAAATCAATCAAGGCTTCATTAAAGGTTGCGTACTGGGTTGCCTCATTATTTTTAACAAGATCTTTTAAGATTGCTGGTTGCGCTTCAAAAACTGCGTAACCTGATGAACCAGCCTGTGCACCAAGCACCTTGTCTTTCATGTCCGCACTTGTTTCAATATTAGATGATTTTTTCGTCACCAAGACTTGGAGATTGGCCATGTAATCATCTGTAAATAAGACCTTTTCACGGCGTTCATCAGTTGCAGAATAGCCATTCCAAATCAAATCAATATTGCCATTATTTAACTCTGTTTCTTTCAAGTCCCAGTCAATTGGCTGCCATTCAATCGCGATACCGTATTTATTAAAAACAGCTGTCGCTAGTTCAATATCAAATCCTGTATATTGACCATTTTTTTCTTCAAATCCCATTGGCACAAATGTTTTATCAAAGCCTATCGTGATTTTCTTACTGTCTTCATAACTAGACCAGTTGTCCTTCTTTGCAGTTGAATCTCCAGCTCCACATGCTGCAAGTACAAAACTTGCGACCATTGCTACTGCACCGTTTACGATTGATTTTACGTTCATATTCTACTCCTCTTTTCTGGATTATACATACTAATGTTTGGGCTCAATCTTGATAATCTCATCGGCAATATTCTCAGCAAATTGCATATCGTGTGTTACTACAATTTGCGTAATACCAGTCCTACGATTTTCAAGAATGAGATTCTCTACTTCTTTTCGCAACTCAGGATCCAAAGCTGAGGTTGGCTCATCATAGCCAATCATCTCAGGGTCAATCATCATAGCGCGTGCTAAGGCAACCCGCTGTTTCTGCCCCCCTGATAAGGAATAGGGATAGGCGTCCACATGACCAGCTAAACCAAGAGTTTCAAGCAATTGACGGGCTTTGCTTTCAGCCACGGTACGAGACATATTCTGCGTTTTGATGGGCGACAAGATCAGATTTTCCAGCACTGATAAGTGTGGAAACAACTGAAAATCTTGAAAAACAAAGCCCAGCAGATGTCGTTTTTCCAGCTCCTCTAACGGGAGTTCTTTTCCATTGTAAATCAACTGACCAGAATCAATACTCTCTAGACCTGCCAACATCCGAAGCAAGGTGGTTTTCCCGCCTCCTGATTGACCAACAATGGCAACAATTTTTCCTTCAGGAATCACGAGGTCATAGTTGGAAAAAATCTGCTTTTGATCAAATCGTTTGGAAAGATTGCGTAATTCTAACATAAGACCTCCTATTTATAATACTCGAATTTTTTCTCAATTTGATTGGCTACAAGTGTCACAAGACCAATCATCAGCAAGTAGAGGGCGCCTGCGATAAACATAGGTGCCAAACTGACATCACGGTTAGCAGCAGTTCGACTCGCAAGGAGTAAATCATTCACTCCCAGCGCATAAATCAAAGAAGTATCCTTGACCAAGGTTGTCACCTCATTAAAGACACTCGGTAGGACTATTTTCACTACTTGAGGCAAGATAATATACCGAATAGTCTGAACTGGAGTAAATTTCAATACTTTTGCGGCCTCATACTGCCCAGCCGGAATGGCTTCGATTCCCCCACGAAAGATTTCTGAAAAATAAGCTGCATAGTTCAAAGTAAAGGTAATAATAACGGCAGGCATTCGATCAAAGGTAATGCCAATGCTTGGCAAAACATAATAAACAAAAATCAGCTGGAGCAGTAAGGGAGTTCCTCGCATGATGAGCACATAAAGATGCAAAAACCAGCGCAAGGGCTTAAAAGGAAGTTTCATCAAAAAAGCTACAAATGCCCCAGATGGAAGAGACAAAATCAACACCATCACAAAGACCTGAAACGATACCAAAGCTCCATTTAATAAGCTCGGTAAAATCTCGATAATATACCCCATAAGCTCCTCCAAAAATAATAATTAAAACATAGTATAACAGAAATTTCTGAAAATGAAAAGACTTTTTCCTGTATTTTTATAACATAAAACGAAAAATTATTCCATATTTTGTCAAATAACTCTATCAAAAAATGGGAGTAAGGACTCAATCGTTATTTCGTAGGAAGTTGATTTTGTCAATTTCGCTTTCTCATTTCTAGACTCAAGTATTAACAGTCCACTGGACTGTCCTCGCTCTCTAGTTTCTAAGCTCGGGTATTGACAGTCACTCTCCTGACTGTCAATATCCGCATGTTGACTAGCTTCCACAATTGAGAATTGTGGAAGACTGGAAATAGAACGAGCGTAACTCGCTCCTTGCAATTGAGAATGGTGAAAGGGTGGAAATAGGGCTAGCAAAGAATTGTTTGCTAGCCTCTTCTACTAGAATATTGATTGGTCAACGTTTTACAAACCAGACAACTACTGCGCTCTACCAAATAATAAGATCAGGACTTTTGTCCCAGCCCCGAAGAGCGGAAATGTTGAGACCGTAGACGCAACAGTTAGTAATGAAACTCCGAAGGAGGTTACTTGCATCCGCTCGATTTAATAATGTATCGAAAACTGCTACTGTTGATAGGAATAGAGTGTAAAAAAATCCTCGCAGAAGAGGTGCGAGGATAATCCTGTTATTCAACCGTAACGGCCTTAGCCAAATTACGTGGTTTATCAACATCTAATCCACGTTGAAGTGAGGCGTAGTAGGCAATCAATTGAGTTGGAATCACCATCGAAATGCTAGATAAGAATGGATGAACCTTATTCACAACAATATCATCATCTTCTCTTTCTAAGCCTTCTTCGACAATGGTCAAGATGTGTGCTCCACGAGAAACGACTTCTGCGATATTGCCACGCGTATGCGCTGCAACTTTCTCACTTGCAGAAATCAAGGCAATCACTGGTGTACCATCTTCAATCAATGAAATCGTACCGTGCTTTAATTCACCAGCTGCAAATCCCTCACACTGGATATACGAAATTTCTTTTAATTTAAGAGCAGCTTCAATTGTCACATAGTAGTCATTGCCACGTCCAATATAAAAGGCATTACGTGTTGTTGCAAGTAGTTTTTCTACCTTTTCAGCAATCCTATCTTTTTCAGACAAGGTTGCTTCAATCGATTGAGCAACGATAGACAGTTCATGCACTAAGTCAAAGTCATGTGCTTCTTTCTTGCCATTTGCTTCTCCAACTGCTTTTGATAAAAAGGCAAGAGCAGCGATTTGTGCAGTATAGGCTTTGGTAGAGGCTACTGCAATTTCAGGACCTGCATGAAGAAGCATGGTATAAGTCGCTTCACGAGAAAGGGTAGAGCCTGGCACATTAGTAATCGTCAAACTTGGGATTCCCATTTCATTCGCCCTGACCAATACCTGACGGCTATCAGCAGTTTCCCCAGACTGGGTTAATAAAATAAAGAGAGGTTTCTTGCTCAAAAGAGGCATGTGATAACCCCATTCAGAAGCCACACCCAATTCAACTGGTGTATCCGTCAGTGCCTCAATCATATTCTTTGAAGCATAGCCCGCATTGTAAGAAGTTCCTGCGGCAAGGATGTAGATACGGTCTGCTTCCTGAACTGCTTTGACAATGGCTGGTTCAACTGTCATCTGACCTTCTGCATCTGAGTAAGCACTGATCAACTTACGCATAACAGTTGGTTGCTCATCAATTTCTTTCAACATATAGAACGGATAAGTGCCTTTTCCGATATCTGATAAGTCAAGCTCTGCTGTATAGCTGTTACGTTCGATTGGATTACCAGCATAGTCCGTAACTTCTACACTTTCTTTTGTAACGATGACCAATTCTTTATCGTGAATTTCCATGTACTCACTAGTTTCACGAATCATAGCCATAGCATCCGAACAGACCATATTGTAGCCATCACCCAGACCGATTAGAAGCGGTGATTTGTTCTTTGCGACATAAATCGTATCTGGATTTGCAGCATCAATCAAGGCAAAGGCATACGAGCCTTGAATAATATGAAGGGCTTTTTTGAAGGCTTCTAATACCGACAGGTTGTCTTCTTCGACAAATTTCCCAATCAAATGAACCGCGATTTCCGTATCTGTCTGCCCCCTGAAATCATGACCTACTAGATAAGTATTTTTCATTTCAAGGTAATTTTCAATAACCCCATTGTGAACAAGGACAAAGCGTCCTGTCTGAGAGGTATGGGGGTGAGCATTATCTTCTGTTGGCTTTCCATGCGTTGCCCAGCGTGTATGACCGATTCCGATTGTCCCTTCTACGGTATCTCCAACCTTGGCTGACAGTTTAGCAATCCGACCGACAGATTTGACCAAGTGTCCCTTTTCGCCACCTGCGACAAAGATACCTGCTGAGTCATAACCACGGTATTCTAATTTTTCAAGTCCTTGAATTAAAATATCAGTTGCATTTGTATTTCCAACAACTCCAACGATTCCACACATATTAACTACCATCCATTTCTATTTCACTATTTTTAAAAATTGGTATAGTCATATTTTTATTTTAAAAAACCAATAAAAACAGTATATATTAAAGATATTTTTTTGTCAAATTTAAAATTGGTATAGTCTAATTTGTGGACAAAAAAACTAACCCTACTCATGAGTTAGTCCAATATCGATAAAGCCAAATTCACTAATGGGGCTGACTCGGAAGGTCAAACGCCCAATAATTTGATGCGAGGAAATCAATCCAAATGTCCGACTATCTTCGCGATTTTTCCGATTATCATTTAAAATCAAATAATTTCTCTCTGTCACACTCGGAATCATCACGTCTTCTGTATAATAGTCTTGATGGTGATTGGCTGATTTTTTTAAATACTGTTCTTCAACAATCTCGTTGTTACGGTATAGCACATCATCCATATAGGTGACACTATCGCCTTCCATTGCGATGACACGGCCAACATACTCTGTACCATCTACTTGATATAAAACAAAATCTCCATACTTAATTTCCTTGCCTTTTACTGCAATCACAAGGTCCTTTTCCTTGAGATAGTGATTCGCCATTTGCTTGGTAATAGTGACTGGTTCAAAGACCCAAATGCGCAGTGCAATAATCCCTAGGGCCAGTAAACTAATCATAATCATGCGATGAATAAAATCCCTTTTTGCCATTTTCCTCTCCATTTCTCTCTTACCAGTATAGCATATTTTTTTAAAAATTACTTGGGACTTGCTCCCATGATGACAGCATGGATTGTCTCTGCAACAAACTGATTTCCAAGAGGAGTCAGATGCAGACCATCACTATAATACTCTAGGCGCCCTTCTGTCAGTGGATAAAAGTTAACCCAATCTAGACCTTTCTCCTTAGCAATTCGAGGGATAATCTCCTGTAACTCTGTTCGTACAATCTCGTTATTCAGACCAAATCGACTGGTTGGTACATAAGGAGGAACCATTAAATACACATCTGGCTGGCTAGGCATCTCTAGGTAACGGTCAACCATCTCGCCATACTCCCTGATAAACCGTTCTTTATTCCAATAGGGGCCTCTGCTATCATTGCTTCCAATCATGATGATAACAATATCTGCTTCACTTTCAAATGACAATTGGGCATTTTTTTCCTGTAAATAGGGATAGTCTGTGGTTGATTGTAGGGATCTGCCACTTAAGCCAAAGTTTAAGACCTGATAATGGTGCCCTAATTTCTCCGCTAGAATACTGGGATAAGCATCCCGCTCTCGATTTTCCAAACCATAACCATAGGTCAAACTGTCGCCAACGGTTGCCACTTTAATGGCGCCACTCCCAATCGTCATGACTTCTGGGTACATGATATCTGACATAACTTCTCCTTTTTTCTATTCTAACATTTTCACAGAATCAGCGCAATTTTGCAGAATATTCCCTCATCTAGTGAGAAAAATGCTATACTAGAACTATGAAACAAAAGAAGATTATCATTATCGGTGGGGGAATTGTCGGCTCTACTGCTGCTTTTTACCTTTCCAAAGATCCACATTTACAAATAACCCTAATTGATGAGGGAAAAGGAAGTGCTACAAGAGCGGCTGCTGGTATTATCTGTCCCTGGCTTTCTCAACGGCGCAACCAAACTTGGTATCGCTTGGTTGATAAAGGAGCCGCCTTTTATTTGGATTTGATGCAGGATTTACAGGAGGCGGGCATCGAACAACTCCCCTACAAACAAACAGGGACCCTTGTGTTTAAAAAGAAGGATTCCTTGCTTGAGAAATTAGCAAAGTTAGCTCAAGAAAGAAGGAATCATTCTCCTATGATTGGAGAACTTGACGTCCTAAAAGGATGCGGTTTAACCCAATCTATCCCTCCTCTTGAGACAGAGCAAGGCGCTGTTTTTACCCGCGGTGGAGGACGAGTAGACGGTGGGCAGCTCCTTGACCAATTGCAGAAACTAGTTGAACAGCAAGGTGGTCTCATTATAAAGGGACAGGCGCAACTCTTGGCTAATAAGCAGGTCAGCGTAGGCACAACTATTTATCCCTATGACGAGATTATCTTAGCAACAGGCGCTTGGTTGCCACAAGTCCTTCAGCCTTTAGGTTATACGGTTGATATTGTCCCGCAAAAGGGACAATTACTCGAAGTCCAAACTGCTTTTAACACAGATACTTGGCCTGGCTGTATGCTCCATGGGGAAATTGACATTCTGCCATTTGAAGGAGGAAAACTCGTTATCGGAGCCACCCATGAAAATGATCAAGGCTTTGATTTAACCGTTGACGAGGAAAAAATTCAGCAAATGAAGGAAACGGCTACTTCCTTTATCCCAGATTTGGAGCGATACCAAGTTAGTCATACGCGAGTTGGTACGCGAGCCTATACCTCGGACTTTCTACCTTTCTACGGACGACTATCCGATCAACCGTCTATTTTGGTAGCAAGTGGTCTAGGATCTTCTGGTCTCACCTGCGGTCCCTTTATCGGTTGGCAGTTAGCACAATCTATCCTTGGAAAGTCCACTAATTTTGACACTCAGCCCTATTCACCTGATTCCTATATTACCCTCAAGCTAACTCCGTAAAAATACACAAACTCCCCTCTTTCAACCGAAGAAGGGAGTCTTTTGCACTATTCATGTACAATCAGCATAGACTTGATGACCTTGCGGTCTGCCATGTCTTTATAGGCTTGGTTAATATCATCAAGGGTATAGGTCTGCGTAAAGACCCGACCTGGATTGATGTCGCCGTCCAAAACGGCTTTGAGCAAGATTTGCTTATTGTAAGTCGTCACTGAGGCTGAACCACCTGCGACTGAGATATTTTGGGCAAAGGTTGAGCCGAGCGGTCGGCTATTGTAATGCGGCACCCCAACAAAACCAACACGTCCACCATTATGGAGAACACCAAGGGCTTGTTCAATGGCAGCTTCCGTTCCGACACATTCGAGTGCAGCATCTGCTCCACCACCTAAAATCTCACGGACTTTGGCAATCCCTTCTTCACCACGCTCTGCTACCACAGCTGTCGCACCAGATTCTAAGGCCATGGCTTGCCGATCAGCATGACGACTCATCAAAACAATCTGAGAAGCCCCCATCATCTTCGCTGCGATCACCGCACATTGCCCAACTGCTCCATCTCCAATGACCACGACCTTGTCTCCCCGCTGGACATTTGCCACACGAGCCGCATGGTAACCTGTCGGCATCACGTCTGCCAAGGTCAAGAGAGATTTGAGCATGCCTTCTGAATAATCAGAGGGCTGACCTGGTACCTTGATTAAAGCCCAATTTCCATAATGGAAACGCAGGTACTCAGATTGGAAACCACCGCCCCAGTTAGTGGGCGCAGGGTGATTATCACACGTCCCATCAAATCCCGCACGACAAGCATCACAATGACCGCAACCATGGGTAAATGGTACGATAACGAAATCGCCCGGTTTGACCGTGGTAATCTCACTTCCAACCTCTTCTACAATTCCCAGAGCCTCATGACCAGAGTTCATTGAATGTGCAGCCTTATCATCTCCATGCGAATAAGACCACAGGTCTGACCCACAAACGCAGGCCCGTACAATCTTGAGAATCACATCATCCTTTTCTTGAATCTGTGGTTTATCCACCTCACCGATAATCATCGAACCGGCCTTTTCAAAAATGGCTGTTTTCATTTAGTTTCCTCACTTTCTTTACAAAACTAGTATTAGTATACCACTTGGAGTGCACTCCAAGTCAAGCCTGTTTTTCAGAATATTATTTCTTCATTTTTAACAATAGATAGGCTAGTAGGCAGGCAAGAACCATCAAACCACTACTTATATAAAATGGAGTAATGAAGGTTTCAATCTGAAGTTTTTCCAATAACTTGGTTAGTAAAATAGGTGTCAGAACGACTCCAATATTTCCACCCGTAATAGCTAAACTCGTTACAAAATGGACTTGTTCCTGCGGAAATTCCTTAGAAATATAGTAAAAATTGAAGGACATAATCCCAACGAAACTCATCCCTACCAAGATACTAGCAAGGATAAAGAGGGGCAGATTGAAAGAAAAGGTAAAGAGGAGGTTGCCAAGCCCCATTGCAATGAGAACCGCAAAGAGTGTCGCATTACCTAATTTCTTTACAATCGGTCCAAAGAAACAACCTGTCACAATACCACTAAGAGCTAAAATAGTCAGCAACTGACTCGATGAGGTCGTTGAAAAACCATATTTGGTTACCAGTAAACTTGGAATTTTAATCGTTGCTCCAATATAACTAATTCCAACGAGGAAGGTCAAGGCCACAACCAATCCTACCTTCTGATTCCAGACAACAGCCTCTTTGACCCTTGCTTGAGGATGACTAGGCTCAGGAACAGATAGATAAAAAAGAATCAGAACGGGGAAGGCGAGCAAGTACACTAAAAAGGTATAGTGCACTCCTACTAATAAAACATAGCCCGCTAGAAAGGTTGTCAAGGCCTTACCAATATTTAAAAAGGCGGTTCTCAGACCAATCATCCGAGCACGAAGATCCCCTTGATAAAATTCACTCATCAAACTAATCGATAACGAATTATAAAGCCCAATTCCTACTCCTAGCAATAAGCGACAGAAAAAAATAAGAGGAAAGGAAGTTAAAAAGGTCGGCAAGGCACCAAATAGTCCAATCAAACTCAAGCCCAACAAAACAGTCTTCTTCGTACCTAACCAAGAAACCACCAAATTGCTGAGCAAGACTGTAATCGTAATCATCATAGCAGGTACGGTTACCAAACTCTCAACTGAAGCAAGACCAATACTCGCATTCCATGCATGATAGTATTCGTATAGCTTTGGAATGGCTGGAGCAATGGCCAAGTGAGACATTAAGAAAATGGAAATCACCAATAGTGAAAATCGCATCATAGCATTATTTTTCATGATTTCTCCCAAATCATTAATTGTAGAATACTCTATAAAAATCAAAATCTGACTAGCTTCCACAATTGAGAATTGTGGAAGGTTGGAAATAGAACGAGCATAGCTCGTCTCCACTGAACCACTAGTTCGGACTAATGTTAGCTGAGGATTATGACATAATCCTTATTTCCAACCCTCAACAGTCCACCGGACTAGTGTTAGCCGAGGATTATGACATAATCCTTATTTCCAACCCTCAACAGTCCACCGGACTAGTGTTAGCCGAGGACTATGACATAATCCTTATTTCCAACCTTCAACAGTCCGCCGGACTAGTGTTAGCTGAGGATTATGACATAATCCTTATTTCCAACCTTCAACAGTCCGCCGGACTGTTGAAGCAAGGTGAGTTAACGACGTCAGACTTTGATTTTTGATGAGTATTAGACGAATATAAATAAGCAAAAAAGCCTTAGGAACAAGTAGAACTTGAACCTCGAAGGCTTTATAAATTGTTTTTATTTTACAGTGCGGACACGCATTGTGTTAGTTGAACCAGCAACACCAACTGGTACACCTGCAACAATGACAATGTTATCACCTGATTGAACAAGTCCAGCTTTGATTGCTTCACGTTCTGCTAGTTCAAACATATCATCTGTAGAAGCTGGTTTATCTGTCACAATTGGAATAACTCCCCAGTTGATCATCAATGATTTTTGAACTTCTTCTGTAAATGTAACAGCTAAGATGTCTGCATTTGGACGGTATTTCGAAATTGAACGTGCTGAGAAGCCAGTTTCAGTAACGGTTACAACCAATTTGATATCCATTGAGTGACACGCATCGCTAACAGCAGAAGCAATCACTTCTGTCTTACTTGTACGTTCAAATGTTGAAGAATCTAAACGGCTGTATTCTCCCAATAGAGTTTGCGCATTTTTCGCAATCGTTGCCATTGTACGAACTGATTCTACTGGATATTTACCGTTTGCTGATTCACCTGAAAGCATGGTAGCGTCTGTTCCGTCAATAACAGCGTTGAATACATCTGATACTTCTGAACGAGTTGCACGTGGTTTTTCAGTCATTGTTTCAAGCATGTTTGTTGCTGTGATAACTGCTTTACCAGCTGCATTCACTTTCGTGATGATCATTTTTTGGTAAACTGGAACCATTTCAAATGGTACTTCAATACCCATGTCACCACGAGCAATCATGATACCGTCTGCTGCTTCGATGATTTCATCGATATTGTCGATACCTTGTTGGTTTTCGATTTTGGCAAACAATTTCACGTGACCATTTTCAGTTTCTTCACAGATAGCACGCACTTCATTCACGTCTTTTGCTGTACGAACGAATGAAATCGCAATGAAGTTCAATCCTTGCGCAAGACCGAAGCGGATGTCTGCATTGTCGCGTTCAGCAAGTGCTGGGAAAGGAATTTTAGTGTAAGGAATGTTCACACCTTTTTGTTTTGCGATAACGCCGTCGTTTTCGACTGTTACTTCAAATTCACGTTTTTCATCATCTTTTGCAAAAACACGAAGACCAAGTTTTCCATCATCAACAAGGATTTGTTTTCCAACTTCCACATCATCGTAGATGTCAAGGCCGCCAGCAACGTTCAAAGCAATTACTTCACGAGTTGATTTGATTCCTTGTTTTGTAGCAACACGAATTGTTTCACCAGTAGTGTATTCGTATTCCTTTGCATCTCCTTCAAATAATTCTGTACGGATTTCAGGACCTTTTGTATCAAGCAAGAAACCTACTTTTTGACCAGCGATTTCTTCCGCACGACGTACTGTTGCCATACGATCACCTTGCTCTTGGTGGTCACCGTGTGAGAAGTTGAAACGGAATACGTTTGCCCCTTCTTTAATCAATTCCGCAATTTTCTGAGCTGATGCTTCAACATCTAGTTTTTCACCCCAGTAACCATCATCACCGAATTTTTTACCACCACGGATTTCAACCGCTGGACCTAATGTAGCAACAATTTTTACGCGTTTATTCATGATTTGTTTTTTCTCCTTTTTTTGCAACAAATTTACAATAACTATTTTAGACGAGTGATTAGTAACGAGACAAGCTACGAGCCAAGCCAGCTAGTTTCGCATCCCCTCTATGTGGGTTGTTGACAATAATCTTGCCGTCTTCACCTAGACAGAAGAGAGCATTTTCTTCTTTTGAACCAAGGATTGGATTGGCAACAAGGTCATCCTTATGGACACCAACTGCAAGGCCACCTTTTCCTTCTTTCAGAAGTTCCACTGCATAAGCGCCCAAACGTGAAGCAAGAACACGGTCACGGACAGTTGGACGTCCACCACGTTGGATATGACCAAGCTCAATTGCACGAAGGTCGCTCGTATCGCCAGCTTCTTTCAATTGTTTAGCAAACTCATCTGCTGACATAACTCCTTCAGCAAGCATGACGATGTTGTGATTCTTACCTTTTTCGTAGCCTTTACGGATATTCGCTACTACATCTTCAATCTTGAAGTCTTCTTCTGGTACGATAATTTCATCTGCACCGATTGCAATACCAGCCCAAAGAGCGATATCCCCTGCATGACGACCCATTACTTCTACAACGAATGTACGACGGTGACTCATGGCTGTATCACGGATCTTATCAACAGCGTCCATGACGGTCATACAAGCTGTATCAAAACCGATGGTAAAGTCTGTCCCTGGAATATCATTATCAATCGTACCTGGGATACCGATAGCTGGGAAGCCATGCTCTGTCAAGCGCATCGCACCGTGGTAGGAACCGTCTCCACCGATAACGACAACTCCCTCAATCCCATGTTTCTTCAATTGTTCAATTCCTTTTAATTGACCTTCCAATTGAGCAAACTCTGGGTAGCGAGCTGAGTATAGCATCGTACCACCAGTGCCAAGAATACCACTTACTCCCACTTTTGTAAGAGGGAAAATATCTCCAGCAACCATTCCGGCGTAACCGTAGTTAATCCCGAAGACTTCCATCCCCTCTGAAATTGCTTTACGAACAACTGCACGAACAGCAGCGTTCATACCAGGGGCGTCACCACCACTAGTTAAAACAGCAATACGTTTCATTTAACTAATGCTCCTTTTTTCATTTTTAACTGTACCATTATACCACATTTAACCGCAGTATGCTTGACTTTTTACTATTTTTTACTGAAAAACCGTTTTCATTGAAAATTCCTGTAAACGTATCTGTAATTCCTCTGATTTTCGAACAAAAATTCGTTCTAATTGCACTGTTTGATTGCGTTCTTGATAATGAAGAACGACAGGGATTGTTCCTGGATAATCAGCCAAAATGCGTGCGATTTCCTGATCATGCTTCTCATTTTCCAGTAAAATCCAGCATTTTTCCGCATTGGGCTGCTCTAAGTTATCTAAGATTAGCTGCAATTGCCCATCTCTTTCTTGAACCTTCCCGGTCAGATAAACAATATCCCCTTCTTTCAACAGATTTTGATAGCGTTGATAGGTTTCTGGAAAGAGCGTAACATCTACTTTCTTCTTTGTATCGGTCACTTGCGCAAAGGCCATTTGCTGACCCGTTTTCTTGGTGCGAATCACACGAATGGACTGAATCTGACCGAGAATCGTAACCGCATTTCCAGCAACTAATTCACCAAATGGCGTATGAGGTCTGTTGGCTGATTTTGCTAATAATAACAAGGGATGTGGACTCATTCCAACACCAATAATCGCCTGTTCCAAACTGAACTTTTCACTATTACTGTAATCTTCTGCTTCTTGCCAACTATAATTTTCCTCAGAAAAGAACGTTCCAAAAGTATCCGCAAAGACGAAAAGATTATCTAAGTTTTCCAAAATCTTCTTCCGATTTGGTTCAAATGGATCAAATAAGCCAAGCTGAATCAAGGGCTTTAAGGTATCCTGTTTTTTAAAATTCGCAGGTAATCGCAGAATAAAATCCTCTACACTCTTAAACGGTCGCTCTTCAATGAGCCAAAATGCCAAGTCTTTTGGCAACCCCTTTATATTCTTGAGACCCATGTAAATCTTATTGCCCTCAAACTTGTCGTGGTAAGGAATACTATTGATGGTAACAGGTGCTACCTGAAAATCAAATTGTAGGGCATCTGAAATGTAATCACTACTCGAATAATTCAACATGATATCAAAAAAAACATCGGGATAATGGGTTTTAAAATAGGCCAATTGGAAGGCTAAAGCTGAATAGGCATAGGCATGACTACGGTTGAAACCATAGCCAGCAAATTTTGCCATCATGGTAAAAATCGCTCGTGCCTTCTCCTCATCATGCCCCTGTTCGAGCGCTCCTGCAATGAAATCGGCTTCCATACTCTGCATTTCAGCCTTATTTTTCTTAGACATGGCACGGCGTAACAAATCAGCTTTCCCAAGTGTAAAACCAGAAAAACGCTGGGCAATCTGCATGACCTGCTCTTGATAAAGCATGATGCCATAGGTAGGCTGTAAAATAGTCGCAATCGAATCATCTAATACATCTACTGCCTCTTGACCATGTTTACGCTTGACAAAATTATCTGAATAGTCACTCGCACCCGGTCTGTTCAAACTGGTCGTTGCTACAATATCTTCAAATCGACTCGGCTGTACTCGTTTTAACAGCTGAATGGCGCCCGGTTGCTCAAACTGGAAAATACCTTTTGTCTGTCCTTTGGCAAAGAGTTTCAGGGTTGCTGAATCTTCTAAATCAATGTCTGCAATCACAATTTTCTTGCCATATTTTGCCTCAACTGCTTCTGCCATTTTTTGAACGAAGGTCAGATTTCGTAGGCCTAGAAAATCCATTTTTAAGAGTCCATTGGCTTCTACCGCATGAGCATCATACTGAGTAATCAGCATATCTTCACCTGATTTTAGTGGAATGGTATCGGTCAATTCTTCGTCACTCATCACAACACCTGCCGCATGAATCGATGTCTGACGTGGCTGTCCTTCAATTTGCTGAGCTATGGCATAGGATTTTTGGTATTCCATTTTGCTATTGATTACTTGCCTAAAGGAGGCATTACGCTCATAGGCTGTTGCTAAGGTATCTCGAAAAGAAATCTTCTTGGTAATGGCACTTACTTCGTATTCCGGTGTTCCATAGCGCTTCAACACATCTCGAAGTGCCTGTTTGGCACCAAAAGTGGAATAGGTTACAATCTGAGCTGCATGAAGTGTTCCATAGCGCTCTCTCACATAGCGAATGAAATCGCTACGGTGAATATCTGGAATATCAATATCAATATCAGGCATGCTAAAGCGCTCAACATTTAAAAATCGCTCAAAGAGTAAGTTGTGTTTGACAGGGTCAATACCTGTAATTTGTAAGGCATAGGCCACTAAACTGCCAACTGCAGAACCGCGTCCCATTCCCATGTAATAGCCTTGACTGCGCCCAAAACGCAAAAGATCCCAGACGATTAAAAAATAATCGTCAAAACCCATTTGATGAATGATCGCCAGCTCTTGTTGCAGACGATCTTGATAGACAGGATAATCAATCCCTCTCATTCGCAAGCCTTCCTCAGCCTTTTCACGCAGTTCCTCCACTGCTAAGCACTCCCGATTAAAGCGAGGCAATTTCAAGTTTTTATCAAGCTGATAGGAAATCCTTGCTACCAGGCGATTCAACTCCTCAATCGCTGCTGGAAATCGCTGCTGAAAGATTGCTTCTAAACTTTCTGGGCTTAACAATGCTTGGTTGTGGACCAGTTGAGTAACTTGATTGAGGGGGATATTGCCCTGAATAGCATGAAGAACCTGCAAGACCTCTACTTGACTTTCTTCAAAATACCGTACTGTGTATAAGGGAATCAAGGGACGGCTCGATTGGAATGCAGGTGTTGTCGCACGCACTCCAATGTAAAAATCAACTCCCAAATCATAGACTTCGACTCCTTCAAAATAAGGGATAACTAAGGCAACACCTGCTAGATACGGACGAATCCGATCAAATTCTTTTTCTCCCATCATCTTTGCTGTCGAAATTTTTAAGAGATTTTGATAGCCTTCTGTATTTGTAGCAATAAATTGAATAACCACCTTCTCATCTGCCGAGACCTGCCATTCTATCTCACATCCAACAATTGGCTGAATTCCTTCTTTTTCACACGCTTCTATAAAGGAATAAGCAGCGTACAAATTATCCCGATCCATGATGCCTAAGTGCGTATAGCCCATTTCTTTCGCACGCGCAACATAAGACTCAATCGTCATCATGCTATCCATAAAACTATAGACAGTCTTGGTATCTAATTGTGCCAGCATATCTCCTCCTTCGTATCCTATATCTTTTTCATCATCATAGTATATGTACTATTATACACCAAAAAAAAGCCCCATGCTACTATCGGTTTTCTGAGCAGAATGATTAGCTATGAGCAAGGGCTCAAAGCATTTTTTACAAAAATCAAAAAGAATTCTTGCATTTTAGAAAAGATTATTGTATTATATGTATAAGACAAAGATACAAAAGCTATCTATCTCTATTTTATGATAAAAGAAAGGAGCTATCATGACTTGGAAATTTGATAACAACTTCCCAATTTATATCCAGATTGCTAATACTATCAAGTTGCAGATTGTGACCCATCAACTCCAATCTGGCGACAAACTCCCAACCGTTCGTGATTTAGCGGAAACTGCTGGAGTCAATCCCAACACTGTTCAACGTGCCTTATCCGATCTCGAAAGCGAGGGCTTTGTTTATTCAGTCCGTACAACAGGACGCTTCGTAACCGATAATTTGGACCTAATCAATCAAACTAGGATCAGCCTAGCTCAAGATGAGTTGGAAAACTTTGTGACCAATATGCTTGATTTAGGTTTTAAACAAGAGGAACTGATTCAACAGTTAGAACAATATCTAAAAGGAGAATAAAAAGATGGAAAAGAATTTTACTCTCGTTGAGATTCAGCAAGTCTCAAAATCATACGGCGGGCTAGTTGCATTAAACAATGTCAACCTCAAATTTTCAGCTGGAAAAATCATTGGCTTACTAGGACCAAATGGTTCTGGAAAAACAACCTTGATCAAATTGATCAGTGGGCTTCTTCAGCCAGAATATGGGCAAATCCTAATTAACGGTCGCAAGCCATCTCCCGAAACCAAGCAAATTGTATCCTATCTTCCAGATACGACCTATTTAGATGAACACATGCGAATTTCAGAAGCGATTGACTTATTTAAGGATTTCTATGCAGATTTTGATGAGGCACGCGCCCTTCACCTCCTCCAAGATCTCAATATTGAGCTAAATAGTCGTATTAAACATTTATCAAAAGGAAACAAAGAAAAGGTCCAATTGATTTTGGTCATGAGCCGGCAAGCCCTTCTCTATGTCCTTGATGAGCCAATTGGCGGTGTTGATCCTGCTGCGCGTGACTATATCTTGCGTACGATTATCTCTAACTATTCTCCAACCTCTTCTGTACTGATTTCAACCCATTTGATTTCAGATGTCGAACAAATTCTCGATGAAGTTATCTTCCTCCAGTACGGTAATGTGGTTCGTCATAGCGATGTCGATGACCTACGAATTGAAAGCGGAGAATCAATCGATGAACTCTTCCGCCGTGAATTTAAGGCTTAGTATTAGTAAAGGAGATTCCTATGTTTGGAAAGTTATTAAAATACGAATTTAAAGCAGTTGGAAAATGGTATCTAGGACTGTACGCCGCAGCTGGACTGCTCTCTGTTGTCCTCGGCTTATGGATTCAAAATATTGTTCACCGACCAGAAAGAACGATTAGTGACACAGAAATTGGTGCTTCTTTTGCTAATACCCTAGAAGGAATCCTATTTGGTGCTATTATTATCGGTTTTGCCGTCATCATTGCAGGACTCTTTCTATCAACCTTCTTTCTCATTATCAAACGCTTTAGAAAAAATGTTTACGGTCGCCAAGGCTACCTAACTATGACCCTTCCTGTCACCAATCACCAGATTATCCTGAGTAAATTGACTGCTGCCTTTATTTGGAGCACCTTATCTGGCATTGCTACTATCCTCTGTCTCTGGCTTATTTCTTATATTTCATTTGGTGCGCTTCTCAATGAGTATATTCCTGAGATTACTGCGGCATTCAACGAAGCTTATCACGAATTTACTGGCATGGATTTTGGTATTAGTTATGCAATTACGCTCATTGTCGGTACCATTCATTCTATCCTCTTAATTTACTTCGCGATTTCTCTTGGTCAATTATTTAAAGATCATCGTACATTGCTAGCCGTCGTCTTTTACTTTGGTATCAATTTTGTAGAAGGACTTATTTCAGCTATTTTTGCCATATCAACAGGAGTCCTAGCAAATAGTACTCCATTAGCCATTCACACAATCTTAGGTATCATTATCAGTATTATTCTTGCTATTGGTTACTACTTCGGTACCTACTACATCATGACAAAGAAATTGAATTTGCAATAGTATAGCAAAACTCTCTGAAACCAATACATTTCAGAGAGTTTTTTCTAGTGAGAATCAATCATTACTTTCCTTTTTCTTTCCAAGAAATACGAGACTTGAAACAAGGGATACTACTCCCAATAAGATTCCTGCAACTGATTGTTGACTGCCTGTTTTTGGCAGGGTCTTTTCATTCTCCTTACTTGTATTCTGAGACAATATCGACACAATTGTCTCGTTAGCCGTTGGATGACTAGAAACTGATTCTTCTATCCTAGGCTTGCTAGTACTTACAGCTGATGCTGCTTGAGCGGAAGCTTCTTCCCTAGATTTGTCACTACTTGTCATGGATTCGGTATGAACTGGTGCTTGTACCTTTGGCTTATTGCTACTTGCCATGGATTTGCTATGAATCGACGCTTCTACCTTAGACTTACTGCTACTTGCCATAGGTTCGGTACGAACTGGTACTTCGACCCTAGGTTTGTCACTACTTGCCATGGATTCGGTATGAACTGGTACTTCGACCCTAGGTTTGTCACTACTTGCCATGGATTCAGTATGAACCGATGCTCCTACCTTAGGCTTATGGACAACTGCTTCCGATACCTTTGTTTTTTGAGGCGGTTGCAGTTCTACTTGTGGACGTTTCATAGGTACTGCATCGGAAGATGACAGCACTTCCTGATAGACATAGGTAACTACCAAGGTCGTATTAGCCATCACGGCACCATTCACAGACGCCGATGCCACTAGATGATTCTGCACATCTACCTCACCAACTTTATACCTACCCGCTGGAGCCAATCGATAGGTTTTTCCTTCATAGCTGACAATCGTCGGCTGTTTATAACCAGAAATCTCCGCGTTATAGGTCGTACCAGCAGCCGCATTGTAATGAACAAGACCATTATCTTTCAAAACGTGATTATTGATATCACGGTATTCAACGATGACAGAGCCTTTTACGGTATCTTCTTTAACCACTGGTGTCTGATCACCCTCTTTGGCAATTCGTAAAACTGTTGCAGTCAGCGGAGCAAGTGTTAAGCTATGTTCAGATAGCTGAACTCCTTCTGGTGTTAGAATCGCTTCTGTACCAGCCTGTTTTCCATCTGCTAATACCTTTGCAGCTTTCAAGGATTGAACAACGGTGAACCGACGCTCCTTCGTATCTGCATTGACAAACACGAAGTACTCATCGCCATTACTTGCTACTGTCTTGTAACCCAAAACCAAATCTTCTTCTGCGACACCATCCTTACCAGGTACTGTCAGTAGACTTACACGCTTTTCAACCTCTTCTCGTGAAGGTAATTTGAAAGCATCTGTTGACTTACGTAAAGCAATCAATCCCTTCATATAAGCTCGGCTCTTTACATTTTCAGGATAGGTTGCACTATCTGTCGCCTTGCTCCAGTCAAAATGATTCACTGCATCGCTTGAATCATAGGAATCATGGATAAAGTAAGGATAGTCAAATGGACTTCCATCTTCATTGGTCAAGAGATGAGATTTATTTGGAACTTTATCATCTGCTACTGGTGTACGATAGTCTGGGTGACGGAATTGCTTGGTCCGACCATATTCTTGTCCAGAATGAATAAATGGTGTACCTTGCGCTGTCAAAACCATCAGATTGCCTAAACGAAGACGGCGATGAATTTCTGCTGCGTTTTCTGCCTTGGCCGGATCTTTTTTAATCGACTGAGCAATAACATCAAATAAGGTCAAATTATCATGAGCTGCAATATATTGGATTACATCCCCCGGATCGTCCGCTTCGAAATTCGTTGGCTGAGCTTTGATATTTTTAAAGACGTTTCCAATATTTCGTTTGCCATTGGTGATAAAGGCTGGTGCTCCTTCATTAGGATAGCCTGACTTCAAGGTATTGCGGATATCATCTGAAAAGACGGCGGCAGAATTAGTATGCTTCATCCATGACTGATCTGCTGGTTGGACGGGTTTATTTTCATCTCCTGAATAGGTTGACCAGCCCTCACCCAACATGATTAGATTTGGATTTAGTTTCTTTGCCTCATCATAAGCTTTTTGAATCGTTTCTGCATCATGGTCCCCCATTAAATCAAAGCGGAAACCGTCTATTTTATATTCATCTGTTAAATACTTAATCGAATCCACTAAGACACGGCGACTCATATAGTGCGTCGTTCCCAATCGACCACCACCGTAGCTCGTTCGTGGAGTACCATCTGCGTCCATAAAGTGGTAATAGTGTGGCTCTAAATCTTCAAAAATAGCTGTTTTTGCAGTATGGTTATAAACGACGTCCATGATGACACCCATGCCTCGTTTGTGGATTTCGTTGACTAACTCTTTAAATTCTGCAATGCGTTTGCTAGGATTAGTCGGATCACTCGAATACATACCTGTCAAAGAGAAGTAATTCTGCGGATCATAACCCCAATTATAATTACTATTGCTTGAAGCATACTCATCCATGCGTTCTGCATTCTTCAGTTCATTCACGTAGTAATAACTTAAAACAGGTAGCAATTGGACATGGGTCACTCCCAAATCTTTCAGATAATCTAATTTTTCGATAAAGGCAGAGAATGTACCAGCTGGTGACTTCAAGTCCTTGGCAATTGCTTTATCAGATGTAAAATCTCGGACATGGGCTTCGTAGATAACAGCATCTTTTCTATCTTTAAAGCCAGAAATCTTGGCATAGTCTAATTCCTTAGGTCCTTCTGCTTTTGGATCAACAAAAGCAGCCTTGGCAATCTTATAGGATGGATCCGTCTCCGCTAAATCGCTATTCCATGCAGCTAAGGATTTCGCATAGGGGTCTAAGGTCAAGACAGACTCTTCTCCACGTTTGATTTCATAGTGGTAATAATAGCCACGATAATCTGTAATTCCAAGTGCATTTTGGGGTGTCAATTCAGCATTCCAAGTTCCCTTTTCTCCCTTGGTCATCGCAATCTTGCCCACTACTTTGCTTTGATCATTTTTGTCATAAACCACTAGCGAAACTTGATCTGCACTTGGAGACCACAAGGTTGCTGCAACTTTTTGACCATTTTCGCTCACACGAGCACCGAGCTCGCCATCATATTGATACAGACTATCTTTTAACTGCCAGTTCGTACCAGTCTTAAATTGCTCACTTCCATAGATAACTGTATAAGGAGAGTGTTCTTGATCAAACTTCCCTTGCACTGTCACTTTCTTCGCAGCCTCATCAAGCATCACATCTTGAACAGGAACTACTTGATTATCCTTATCTTTTATCTGTAAATTCTTTAAAATATCTTCTTTCTTAACATCTTTCAATGTTGTAAAGGTTGTTTCAATCTCAGTCAAGCTAATATGCTGCGCTCCTGTCATTCTGACATCATTGACAAAATAAGGGTTGGTGTACACAGTTGGATCATCATCTTTTAGGAAAATTTGACTGTGTTTTTTCAAGTCCGTAAAATTGTAATCATTGGGCTGAATCTTCACATCATCTCCCGATTTACTTTCATCTAGCAATAAAAATCCAATTGATTTGGCAAGGTCCGTCAATTTGACATCCACATAGGCACCATATTTTCCTTGCTTTTCAAAATCAACTCCATCAGGCCAATTGGTCGTAGGATTTTCAACATCACCCCATAGCCATAAAGACTTACGGTCGTAATTCTTATCTGAGCGTAGATAGTTAATGCGTACCATACCTTCTGCTAAGGGCTCATAAGTATAGGATTTGTATTCCTCGTCAAACCAGACTTCCTTCATATTAGGGCTGATTAGCTCGATATTCTTATCTCCAGTCAAATTTTCACCAGCTGTATTATTAATCAATAAGCCAACTTTTTCCCGCTTCTCTGCAGCTAACGGCACATCAAGATAATGCCCATAATCATCTTTTTTAGCTTCAGAAAAACTAGTTGCCCCTGTTGGCCATGCGCCGTTTTGACTAGAAGGTTTCTCCACATCGTCCCAAGTCCAAAGACCTAGACTAGCTAGATTATCGGATGGTAATTTTTTGAAATGCAAGCGGAGATTTCCCTCTTTTACTTCATCTTCTGCGGCTACCTCTTCTGCACTAGCGTTTGGTTTTACAGCTGCTTCTTGTTTGTTTTCTGAAGACGGCTCTTCTTGCGAATCTTTTTTATCTGCTGGTGCTAATTTATCCTCAGAATCTCCTTCTTGTTTACTGTCTTTTTCAGACTCTTCCACATTTTCAGTCGCACCTTTTTCATCTCCAGTAGCTTTTGCCCCTTCAGAAACTGATTTTTGCTGTTCAGTTGTTTCTGTTTCTCCTATTGCTGATTTATCAGGGTCTTTACTATTTGTTCCAGTATCCGTTCCCTTTTCCACCCCTTGCTCACTTATTGCTGGATTCTCCATAGAATCCATATGCGTATTTGACACATCACCCATTTCTTCTGCCTGTACAAGCGGGCTACCAAATACACACAAACTAGCAGATAACAGGACTGAAGCCGTTCCGCATTTTAAAGTCCGTAAACCAAAATGATGGCGTTCAATCTTATTTGCTTCTTTTTCCATTAGAAACCTCCAAAAAAATATAAACGCAAACGTTTGCTTTGCACCCCCATTATACTCTTACAGAGTTATTTTGTAAAGGCTTACATTTTAAAACATAGACAATCCTTACATCATTGGTAGAAAAAATTCACGAACTGTGGTCCGTGAATACATTTTTATCATTCCTGATAAGCCATTTCCAGCTGTTTCAATAAGTTTTCTTTTTCGGCTTCTGTTGTGAAACTAGCTCGAATAGCATTCTGATTAAAGCGGTAAAAATCCTCTTTCGTCGTGCCAAAATATTCAACGAATAAAGCGTATTCTTTTGTCAAATTAGTGGCTGATACAGTGCGATTATCAGTATTAATCGTTATATTTGCCCCCATATTATACAAGGCCTGATACGGAAAATCTGCCAAGGTTGGAGCAGCTCCTGTCTGTAGATTACTAGTCAGACACATCTCAATCGTTGCCCCTGCCTTAACAAACTCCTCCATAATCTTAGAATCTTTGATAAGTGCTGTTCCATGACCAATGCGTGGAATGCCTAATTGAAGAGCATAAGCGACATTTGCTACGCAACCACATTCCCCTGCATGAAAGGTCAATGGTAATCCTAGCTCTTGTATTTCTTTGATGGCTTGTTCCAATGCCTGTGTCGGAAAATCTGCCTCGTTACCTGCAAAATCAAATCCTACCAATCCTCTTTTTGCTAAAGGGACAAGTTCGGTGAACAGTTCCTGTGTCTGTCTTACTGGGCTTTGCTTCAAACCACAAACCAACACTTTACTAACAATACCAAATTCGTCTTGAGCCTGCTCTATACCTTGTAGAACTGCCTCTACTGTCTCAGCAGCACTTAAACCCTTATCCATAGACAATTCCGGAGCAAATCGAATCTCCATATAAAGAACATTTTCCTTCGCCGCTTGTGCGGCAACATCATAGGCTGCCAGCTTGAGAGCTTCTTTGGTCTGCAATAAGGGACGAATAAAGTCAAAAACCGTTAAATAATCCATCAGGCTTTCTGCTTTTTCTGGAGCCGTAACAAGTCGCCGCAATTCCTCATCGCTTTCTGGTAGCATAATATGAGCCCACTTCGCTAACTGTCGAATAGCACTAAACGACAAGGAGCCATCTAAATGACAATGAAGTTCAGCTTTGGCTAATTTTTCAAGAATATTTTTCTGCATTTCCTACCTCTTCGTTCGTTTATTGTTATCCATCATATCATATTACCGATTTTTTGCAACAAAAATATTTAAAAATAAGAACGTTTTTTCCAAAACAGGTACAAAAAAAGCTCCGATAGGGAGCTTTCATCTAACGGAAGACATGGGATTCGAACCCACGCACGCTTTTACACGCCTACCGCGTTTCCAACACGGCCTCTTAAGCCTCTTGAGTAATCTTCCATCATCCACATGGAGCCGGTGGGAGTTTCTAAAACATTGTTAAATCAAAAGATACTTTGTTTTAGGTCTGTTTTTAGTTCTGATATAAGAAAACATAAACATCTCTCCTATCGCTCTTTTATATTCTGACATATTCAATCCTTAAAGTCAAGAATTTTTTCAAAAAAATACCGACCTCCCTATCGTTAGATTTTGGTCTAACTTTTGGGGGTCGGTACCCCTTGCCCATCTTTATTATACCTGCAATTCCTCGCGAATCGCTTTTTGTAATAACTGGCTAAAATTAACCTTGTTTTCTTTTCCGACTTCCACAAGCCAGCTTGGTAGTGTGACAGTCTTATTGACAATCTTAGATCGTTCACGCTCACGGACAAGCTCCGTATCCACTGAAATCGCCTGAATCACATCTTCGTCACTTGCCAAATGACTTGCAAGAGCCTTGAATGATGAAGTTTTAGGAAATTCTTTTCCTTCGTCTTCAAACATAATAGTATAGATTTCAAGTACTTCCCGAGCATTGAAAATGGCCTCGTTCAAGCTATCAGCTTCACTAAATGCTCCAGGGAAATCAGGGAAAGAAATGCTATATCCTCCGTTTTCTTTATCTGCTTCAAATAATGCTAAATAAGTGTATTTCATAATATTAGATTAAGCCAATGATCAGAGTAATCCCTTTTGAAGGGATGAGGAGGAGTTTTCTCACTCCCCATATAAAACTTTAAGAATGTTGTTCAGTGTGCCTGACCTGTAATCTTTTTCCTTTGGCTTCGGTATCGTCACTGTCCGTCCGTCTGGATGTTTCCAAACTTCATGGGACCCTTTGCCAAAATTGGTCTTGCTGAAACCTTGCTTCCTAGCAATTTTCTTAAGCTCTCGCTCTGTCACTGGCTTATCTCCTTTCCGTATCTTTAATTATATTATACACTTGTTTGTAACACTTGTCAACAAAAAACACTTGTTTCAGACAAATATTTTTCGGATTTTTTATCCAAAATAGTCCGTTATAACGAAAAAAACACCAGCGCAAGGCTGGTGTAGGAAATTATGAAAAAATTTGGGTTGAGTATAGTATAACCTTGAATGGTCAATTTAAATAATCTTTTTCGGTAATTCGTTTCAATCTATCTGTATAATTGACAAACGTAGAAAATTTGAATCGCCGTGGATCGTTTAATTTATTCAAATCGCTTTGGCTGACAGCTTTATTGTAATCTATAATAGCTTTTATCAATTTATTAATAATCAGACGATCATTATCTACTATTTTGTAATAGTCGGCAGCTTCTCTCAGTTGGAAATTTGTATTCAGTAAATATTTATAATCCTCCACAATAAGTGTTTTACCAATATCTAATCCCTCTATATAACCTGGCTTCTTGGAGTCCCGCAACTTGTATTTCAATTGATACTTCTTAGGAATATTACTTCGCAGAGGAATGGCAAAAATCAATCCCTGTATCTTAACTAAAACAGTGGCGAAACCACGACCTTTATTGTATATTTGCTTTGTCTTATGGTCATAATCCATTGCTTGTTTTAAATTATAATCGCGACACATTTTTAAATCAATTTGAGTTAATTTTAATCTCTTGCTTTTCATTTCTTACCTACAAAATAAAAAAATCCTACCAACTGGGTATTGGTAGGACGCATTGCCAACGGGATACTTCTGTTAACGAGCGCGTCCCTCCGCCCCCTCATTGCCATAAGGCTGGAGTTTAACGACAATCGAGGTCGGAACATAGAAAGGAGGTGCTTTTCACCGTTCTTGTTCAGTAATATTATTTCAAAATCATCATGATTTGTCAAGGTAAAACCCTCAAACCAACAAAAACCCCCGCCCAGTTTCCTGAGCGGGGTTAGTGTTAGGACAGAGTACCCCAGAGCGAGATACGTTTGCCGTTTTCATCGGTCTGACCGATGGCCATATAGTTGCGCTTACCTGACTGACCGATATAAGAAATCCAGCGGTAGCCATTGGCCGAGCCCTTGCTGTCATAGTGGACAGACTCCCCAGGCTGATAGACATGGACAATCTCACCAGTTAGATTTGGCGCACGACGGACATTGATTGCTGTATCCACAAGGGTAAACGTCCCCTCTTCTGGAATCAAGTCAATCTCCTCGCTAGTTCCAGCTGATGTATCAACTGGACTAGCCATCTCCGTATCCGTGTACGGCGGACGAATCCAGCCAATCACCCCATCAAATCCACGTTCATTAAACCGAGCGGGACCCCCAACCGTGAGAGCATCCCAATTCCCATCAATGTTCTGCTCAACCGTCTTCATCGTCACACCATCACTATCCTCGATAACGATACCTGTATGACCATACGGATGACCAGACACAGCCATCACAAACAAATCACCAGCCTGCGGATTGACACCAGGTGCATCATAGATGACCGACAAGCCATTTTGCGCCGCACTATCTAGTAGGTCAATCGCATTGCCCCACAAGTCAATCCCAAACCAATTCTTCACGATAAAGCACGGCAAATCAGCGCACTGCGTGCCCCACATCCCGTCCTTATCCACACCCATCCCAGAGTTCGCTAAATCAATCGCATACTGTACAACTTCTTCTACTCTTGCCATATCCTACCTCTACTTTCTATAAAAACCATTCAAATCCACGATATAACGCTTATTAGCCTCGCACCGAGCGTAGATATTCTGATCTTCAGTCCAAATGGTTGAGCCGTCAAACAACATCACTTCAAGCGTATTAGCGGGATACCATTTGTCAAAGCGCCCAATCTCATAACGATTGTACAAACCTTTTCGAGCGCTATCTGTCACCTTAAAATCCAAATGCAAAAAGCCAATCCCTGTCAATTCATGAACCTGTAAAACCTTCCGACTATTGATCGAACTTGGATCCCCCGGACTCACCCCGTTTGAGAACGTTACATACTCAACTGCTCGCTCCTGCGCCACTTCACGGGTCACCATATCCTCACTACGACCTGTTCGACTATAATTCTTCATCCAATCACCACCACTTTCAACTTGGCATTTTCTGGAATGGCTCTAGCCGTTGTGATTTTGATAGTGTTGGCATCTGTATGCTCGATATCCACAAGCACCTTCTCGTTCGGCGCATTGGCTTCATAGACCTCTACCAGCACATCCTGCGTGTTGAGTGAGTGAGTAACAGTATGTTCAACTGCTACGCCGTCGCCAATCTCTGTCACGAACTTATGCGGGGCAGAGGCAAATGACGTCAACTGCTCGGCATGCGTTTTGATAAACGCTTCGATTTCCTTCAAGGTATCGTACTCACCATCCGCACCACCGACCACTTTCGCAATCTCATCATTGACATACTGCTTGGCCGTATTCAGCGCATCAGTCGCCTTGTTTCCTGCAATCGTGGAAATTTGGTCTGTGTCAAGACTGTTTTCATTGCTATCTAGACCCACCCAGCTATCGCCAGTATAAATCTTCAATTTCTTCTCTGTCGTATCAAAATACAACTGACCCGCCTTCGGGTCACCAGGTGCTGTCCCCAAATTTTGAACAATGGCATTTAAAAGCTGATTTTTCCTTAAATCTAAATTAGTTAAAACGTGCATAGTTCCTCCTTATACTAAAACAGCCGTCCCACTAAAGGGGACCGCAAAATGAATCTCAAGCTTATTGGTTGAGAGATAGCGCACATCGCCAAAGACCTGTGTACCTGCGCTATCAGACACCACAACGGCCGGATACCGATTCAAACGATGCTCAATCGTCCAGACATCGCTGACCTCAGAAAATGTAAAGACCGCCTGACGTTCCAGATAGGCCTTGACCAACTCCTCTGTCTGTTCCCGTGTCAACACAGGCGACTTCTCTGTCAATTCACCAGCCTCTTCATACTCCAGCAAGTTTTCCACAACATGAAGCTTGACCGACTTATCAGACGGAAAGACATAGCCATTGACCACAATCTCGACAAGATAGCCCTTACCTGCCTCAATCGGCTTACTGATGGTAAAGGTGACCGTCCCATCTACCACCGTCACATGCGTCTCATAGTAAAGCTTGTGGTACTTTCCGATTCGCACCTGTGCTAGCGAGCCAGACAACTCCGTCATGACCCGCTCCTCATCGTCCAACAACTCAAACGTAAACAAGCTCGACGTGTCCCCCTGCTTGACCACAGACCCACCGTCAACCTGCCTCAGACCGACACTTAAAACACCCGTCATCTTGACCTCCCTTCAATCACACGAACAAAGGCATCCACCCAAAAGCAGATGCCTACAATCACAAATACACTAATCTTCTTTAGGGGTGTCATAGCTCAATGCTCGCACACTATCAGACAAGGTTGCCGTTGTCGGATCATTGACAATCCCGATGATGGCCAAGACCACAAAAAGGGCATTGACGACATTGAGAAGCCCCTCGACCGTCTGAGTCACCTCAATTTCAATCCCAAACAACTTCCCAACCGTTTGCACCACCAGCGCAATTGCAGGGATAAAGGCAAGCCAAAAGGCCTTATTTTTAAAACGTACTTTCCAGTTAATCATGTCCCACTACTCCTTTTTGGCCAAAGACTTTACATCTTGGCGCACTTCTTCTAATGTCATCGACAAATGCTTGACCTGCTCCACAATCGCATACATAGCCCGATATTGCTCATCATGACCGTCAAGCCGTGTCGCATTGTGAATCGCTTTTGACTCAGCTTGTTCCACCTTCATCTCAAGCACGGTCATGCGGTGTTCAGTCTCCTTAATCTTCCCCTTGTTGGTGACATACATACTCACAACAGGGATGGCAGTCCCAAGAAGCCACAATAAAAATTCTGCTTTGATACTTTCTGGCATACTTCCTCCCATCTAAAAAGAGACTACTCTTTCATTTCTACTTCCTGCTCAGCTAGCACCTGCCCTACAACTGTTCGCAAGTTAAACAATTTTGGCACATCGTCAAAGCTATACAACCCTCCAACGACCATCGCCACCCAAGACTTAACAATAATGGATTTTTTCGTAAATTTCATCGTAAATTTTCCTTTCTTAACTAAGGCCGCTCCCGTCATCAAACTAACCAATAATTGCTTCATGATCCACAGCCTCCTTTTCTTCATCATCGATTTCCACTTCTTCAGCGACTTCTTTTTCAGTTGCTTCGTCATCTGTCTGTTCCTCTTCTTCCAGACGACCCGCAAACATGGTGGTCAACTCTACGACAGCCTGATTCATCACGTTTTCCAAGTTTTCAAACCGCTCATTGCGCTCTGATTCAGCTTGTTTAAACTGCTCAGCACGTTCTTCTTCAGCTTTGGTCAAACGCTCTTCCAATTCCGCATATTTCGATTGAACCTCTGAGATGACCTTCGTCGCCTCATTGACCTTGTCATTTAAGAGCTGGTCTGAGAAGTTCTTGACATAGCGCACCGTAAACCAATCAAGCGCTAGCCTAATCAAGTCCGCATCCGAATCCTGCGAATGGTCACCGTCCAAAGTCGCATTAAACAAAACTGTTTCCCGCTCATCGCTCTCCTTAATCCCGACCAAGGTCTTACCTAGCGCCGCATTGTAAGAAGCCGATGAATAAAGTCTTAACGCCATCCTAACCCTCCTTCTGTTCTTTGCTCACTTCATACTGCTCAAGGACATCATCAATCACTCGAAGTTCCTCGATAGTGAAGTCTCCTTCTGCTTCTGATAGATACTCTAAAAAGTCAATGTAGCGCTTCGAATATTCACCACCTTTAATCATCACTTCATCATCAGCCAATTCAGCCAACAATTTGCTGAGTTCTTCAGTCTGTGACTCATCTTTCACTGTATACGAATTATCTTCGGTTACGATTGGTTGCCCATGTTTGTCAAACTCTACATAATCTTTAATCAGTTCAAATTCATCTTTTACATACTCACGAAACTTTTCTTCCAAACGAGCTAATAATTTAATGCGCCCTCGATTAGGGCGCATCGGCCGTATCTCCATTTTTTGTAGCGCTGAATAAAAAGTAGCCAAATCTTTATTTGTAATTGTTAGTTGCATCTATTCTCTCCTCTTATCCATAAATTTTATTCCAAGTCAAAACATCACCTGGTTTTCCGTTGCTCAAACTCTTAAAGTTTTCATTGAACGTTTGGAGTATATCCCCTAAATTGAAGCCTCCATTAAATTTCACTACATCAATAAAAAGAGCGTGATTTTCATTAAATCCACTCGTTAACTGGATCGTATCTCCGTAAATAGACACATTATCCCAAAGATTATCCTTGAAGATTTTTATACCTGCAAAGGCACCCGTGTTTGAATCAATTGAGTTATTGCCATTAACTCCTATCGCCAAGGCGGCACGATTTGTTCCTTGACGAACCGTTGGCTGTATAAAAGCAACTGAACCACCAGAATGAAACTTGATATAATTATCCCAATCATGAAATTCGATACCAGCTCCAGTATAAAAATCAAGCCTATTCGCATCTAAATTCCAAGTGACGCTGCCGTTTTTAGATTTCAACACCCCACTCTTGATTCTCGACGCATCCAAATCCACCGACTGAAGCTTAGTGATAAACGCATCCTTTGCGACCAAGTTATCAATCAAGGCACTGTTGGTGGCGAGTTTATTAATCAAAGCCGTATCGACCTTTAGCTTGTCACCCGTGATAGCGCCCGACTGAATCATATCTGCCGTAATCGACCCCGCCGTCAGAATCCCTGTTCGGACGCTATTGGTATCAAGCTTTCTTGCCGTAATGGCACCATCGACCAACATGTCACCTGTCACCTTGAACTTCTGCGCAATAATCGACACATCTCGCTCATTCTGGGCAATCATGGTCGCTAGAGTCGTCCCGTTGATGGTTTTACCGACCTTCGTCACAAAGCCATTGTTATCCAGTATCAACTCCGAACGCTTGATATTGCCTTGGTCTTTTGCCTCGACTTGAGCGAGAATAGAGCTACTGGTCTGCGCTAGGGCGCTCCTCACATCCCTATCCAGAAACTCGCTTAACATCCCCCTGTTATTAGCACGAATTCTCCCCCAGAGCGGGCTATTTTGGTCTGTCAACTCGATATTGATATCCCGCATATCCTTAAACAAACCCGTCAACGCACGACTTGTGGTCACAGGAGAGGCAAAGCTAGACGGACTTGTCCCCTTTTCAATCTGAATATTGCGCGCAACTGTATCCCCCACACAGCCCATATGGTGCAATTTCACCACCTCATCAGGACTGCGAGGGGTAAACACCTTATAATACCGCCCGTCCTTTTCAAGCGCCTTCGAGCGGGTCTGTTGAATTGTAATATCCATGTCCTATACTCCGTAAAAATCAATCGCTACATTCTGATAATAGCCGCTATAGCGTTGCCAACCCACAGCGTCCAAGCCCTTTCCCATCGCCTGCTGGTCTGGGAATAAAAGCGTGAAACTACTTGAGCCATGCCGTCCTGGATCATAACTCACTGCCACCTTGCCAATCTGTTTACCGTTAATCGTCACACCCGTGATTCTCCGTGTGTCAATAACCGCTGGAGTGGTGTTGACGATAATGGCTGGACGATAACTATCATACGACACCGAGCAACTAACATTCTTCAAGCTCAACAAGACCGTCCCACTGGCACCCGACTTCTGCCAGACCAAGTGAGTCCCAACATAGCGCTTGGTGACTTCCTTACCACCTACGAAAATTCCCTGTCTTGCCATAGCGCCTCCTATTCGTAAACGTCATAGATGGTATTGGTATCTTTGTTGTAGATGCGGTCATAGTCTGCCTTTGAGCCAAACCAGTATTTCATGGCTTGATTGGTACGTTGGTTGACAATATTTTGACCAGGTGCACCATCTGCCCCTCTGTCTCCCTTATCGCCTTTTTGACCTTTCTCGCCATTTCGACCTGCTGGACCTGTTAGGCCACGTTGACCCGTTGCGCCAGCCTGACCACGACCAGAGACACCTGTGCTTCGGCCATTGATTTCCCAGATACCAGACGAATTGATGGTGATGGTAGGCATCGGACCCGCTTCGCCACGTTCGCCCCGCTCTCCCTTGTCACCTTTTAAGCTCGCTTTCTGAGCAGGGGTCAGAGCTTCGAAGCTAACCACTCCGTCATTAATCGTAATCGATTGGCCAGTGCTAAATCGGACTGTCGTCACGCCATTGCTTTTTGTCGTAGAAGTGATGGTCACAGCTGAGCCAGTTTCGCCAGGAACTCCCCTGTCTCCCTTCTCACCCTTTGGCCCCGTCAGATACTGCAAGGCAGAAAAGCGACTGCGCCCATCCCCAACTTTCACCTTACCGGTGTCCGTCTCAATGCCCAATTCACCTTCTAGCAGAATCAAGCTACTAGACGCCCATTGGCTAGCGCTCATGCGCTTGTGTTGTACCCTGAGTGGGATTTTTTCTGTTGTCATCCATTTCCTCCATCTAAGATTAGGGCTGGCTTATCTGACCAGCTCCCTTCATACTTGTTGGCGAGATTGCCATCAGCTGCCTGCTTCAAGGCAAGCGCAAGCCTGAGCTTATTCTTGTCATCCGCCACTGTAAACTGCGCCGTCGCATCCTGATACCAGTCACTGGCATAGTGCACCCTGTAGGTGCCATAGTAGACACTGAGCACGCTCGACTCTCGTTCCGATAAGGCCTGCTCGATACTTGGAAAACGACTATCTGTCGGATGGAGCTGAAGATGCCCACTCCCCAGATAAGGACTCGCCTCAAGCACCACCGAAAGCTTTCGATTCCCATAAGGCGTACAGACCGCATCCCATGAGATGACATAGGTCTTGCCGACCTCAAAGCCATTTCCGTTATGCCCGACCGTCACATAGTCCGTCCCCAGTGCAATCGTCCGCTCCGTCTCACCTGCCAAGCGGTTTTTGTTGTAAGAGGTTGACCCATCCCCGCCGATCAACTCCGCATTGACCCGCGCCGTCTCAGACGTCTCTCAATCTGCTTGCGCAATTTATCCAAGTCAGAAGACTGAAAGGTCTCCAGCAACTTTTTGGCTTCCGCGCCCTGTTCAGCCAACTTTTTTTCGATTTCCTCTGCAAGCTCCGCCTTGGTTTGTTCGGCTTTGGCCTTGGCCTGTTCGATGCCGTCTTCGATAGCCGCCTTTTCTTTTTCAAACTTCGCATCAAAAGCACGATTGGCGTTTTCAATTTCCTTCTGCAAACGCACATCAACATCAGAAAGCAACGCTGATGTTGATTCTGACACCGCATCACTCACCATACCGCTCAGCGTGCTACCCATAATTGAGAAACTTTCCCAAAGCCAATCGACTTCAGCTTTTTAGACATAGGAGAGAAATGATACTTAGAAATCTTAATCCGAATATCCGTATCAAATCGCTCATGGTAGACACTCACAATGTCAAACATCTTCACCGGAACATCCGATTTTCCTTTGACTTCTAGCTCTAAGCTCTCTTCCACCAGATCACATAAACTAGTCGCAAAATAGCGTTTCCCATATTCTGTCAGACTGGCCAAGTCTGTCACATCTTGGTCATTGACTTCCATGGTTGCTTCGTAGATTTGACTATATTTCTCAGTCAACGGACTATCGACCGTTACACTAATCAGTTGGTCTTTCCCGCCTTCTTCTTGCGAAGTTAGCTTTTTCTTGAAATGAATCCTTGTCCGTAAGCTCTTGACTGACTTACTCTCATGGTACTTGCTGAGATTTTTCTTATACATGAAAAGGGACTCATTTTCAGTCCCTCCATTTTGCAATAATTGCACATCATACTTATCACGGACAAGGTCGCCACCCCATTGACCAAGGATAGAGTGCTTATCTTTAGCGAGTACATCCATCACAGACTTATCAGCCACATTCAGCGTATGACGCCCCGTGATGTTAGAAGAAAATGAAAACGGATGGCTACGAACGATAGAGCCAGCAAGAGCATTCATCACCGTCTGACCAGGCACCCTATCAACGTGAACGCTTGACATCGTGTAGTAATTGAGCAAGGTCATGACCTGATTCGCATAGACCTGCACATAGCCATTTTCTTTGACCACATCAAAGACAAAAAACTCCTGCTCTCCATGCAAATCATCCGCCAAAAGAAAGGTCTCTGTTGTTAACAAAGACCACTTCTCATCCGTCACTGGAAACTTAAAAGAAAGCTGGTAGGTTCCGTTTGCTTCTTGGACAATATCATCCCCCCAAGCAAGATTCAAAGGGATAGTTCCCTCTTTTAGATAAATCAAACCCTATACCTCCAATTTCCCTTTATGGTTATTTTCGACACATTGCCACTAGTCGTTACCCCAGAGCGACCAGTTGCGATTTCAAAGAACGGACCACGTTTTCGGATGGTATTTTGGATTTGTCCATCCTTATTTAAAATCTTCTGCTCCCGATGGCGGCAATCAATCGTCGCCTTTCCGTTTAAGGTCAAGCGCATGGTTTGTTGGCCAATGGTCAAACTAACATCACCTTGTCCTTCTAGGATAATGATTGGCTCCGCATATACCGTCCCCTTGTTGACAATAGAGCCACTGCTTGCTAGCACCACATCCTCTACATTCTTCATATAGCGGAAAGGATACATCTCAAGCGTAATGTCAACCGTCCAATGGTGCATTCCATACGGCTTATATTTGCTTGATTTAAAATCAGCATAAAACAAACTCCCTAACTGATACCAAAACTCTATTTCATTCTTCTCACTACGAAAAGCCTCAACTAAGCGCTCTACATCTTCCAGCGTTTTAACGAGAAAGGTCAAGGTTCTGGTATAGCCATCATAAGCACCATCCCAGATATTGAGCTTCCCATTTGCGCCGTATATTGTCGCCGACTCAGCCACACGAGGCTCCGCACTTTCGACCACACCCGCATCAATCAACTGACAATGAGGGATGTCAGAAGTAGTAAAGCCATTCACAATCATATACATCTACATTCCCTCCCTTGCCAGAATGTGACCGTGAGTCCGATAGGTACTCTGGCCAATCTTTTCACCATCCAAGTACACAGACAAATCCTTGTCCAAAATCCCTTGCAGTAACGTCTCCACACTCGCTAGACGATCCAAAAGACCTGACTGACTAGAATCCCCCGTAGAATGGTTTAATAGACTATCATTTGTCAACGTTTGACGAACATCGCTAGTCAGACTAGCTTCCAGCCCATCATCGCCAAAAGAATCCACCAAAGCACCAGCCATTCCGCTGACAGTAGATTGAACCTCTCTAAAGTTAGCAACTAACCCCTGATTCAGTCCGCCCATAATCGCTTTACCAGCAGGAATCAGCAATCGCTTATCGTAGGAAATCGGCCCCTTATGTTCAGCGATCCAGCCAGCAATACCACCGACAAAATCCGTCACGGCTCCCCAGGCTGATTTCAAACCACCTAAAAAGCCATTCATAATTGCTGCACCAGCACCAGAGATATCAATATTAGCCAGACCTTTGATGACCCCAGTAATATTATCTATAACTCCTCTTATGCTACCGCCAACGCTCGAAACCAGACTCCCAAAGCTACTAAAGGCACTTTTCACCGTTGAGATAGCTCCGCTGATGATTCCTTTTGCCACATTGATTGCATCTTGTATCGCCATCCAAGCAAGCGAGAAGACGTTTTTCAACACACCGACAGCATTTCCAGCGCCACTAAAAGCCAGCTTGATGTACTCAATCGCAGTTCGGATGATGTTTCCAGCCGTTTGCACCGCTGATTGGATATTCGACCAAGCACTCTTTAAAATGCTACCTAGCCCTTCACCGACAGAACCAAGATTCGTAAATAACCCAATCGCAACACCGACCCCTTGTGCAATAGCACTAAAGACCGGCTCAAAGAACTTCAGCACATCCACTAAAAACGAAACCACCGGTGTCAAGATTTCAATAGCAATTTTCAACCCGTCAAACAGACCTGAAATCCCTATCATAATCCCTTGAAATACCCCTCCAAGGAAAGACCCTAGAATTTCAAAAGCTGGCATCAAGGCATCAGCCAGTATAGAAATCAATGGTTGTGCCGCATTCCACAAACCAACAAAGGATTGAACCACACTATCAATCGCAGGACCAGCAATCGACATAAACCGACTAAACCCCGCTTCTAAGGCAGGGATAATAGCGGATATCAGGTTTTGAATCCCACTAAAATCTAACTGAGTAAACCCATTTGCAATGGTTTCAATAACTGGTGTCACAGAACTAGCAATCGTTTGAAACAGACCAGGTAATTGCCCAAAAGCAGTTTGAAAACCTTCAATGACAGGTTGAATGGTCGTCATGACTTTTGCGCCAAAACCAGCCATTCCACTGTCAAAACCAATTCCCAATTGCTCTAGCATTTGCTGACCACCAGACAATAAAATAGGCCCCGCGGTTTCAAAAGCAACCGCAAAAGCCTGTGGTAAACCTTTTAAAATATTTCCCACCATAGGAAAGAAATTACTAAAAAGAAAGGTAGAGGTCGTTTGAGCAAGCGCCACCAAAGACGGCTCAATATCAGCACCTAGCGAAAGATTCCCTAGTACATTTTGAGCCGCCGCTTTCATCGCAGCAAACGAACCACTAAAGGTCGTTGCCGCCTCGTCCGCAGTCGCTCCTGTAATCTCCAGATCTTTTTGAATTTCGTGAATCGCACTATAAACATCCGAAAGATTATTGATGTCATATTTGACACCTGATATTTTCTCCGCATCAGCCAGCAACCGTTCCATTTCAGACTTTGTTCCGCCATAACCCAGCTTCAAATTATCCAACATGGTGTAATTCTGCTTGGCAAATCCCTGATAAGCGTTTTGGATGAGCCCCATATCAGTCCCCATCTTATTCGCATTATCAGACATATCGACCATGGCCATATGCGCCACTTCTGCAGATTTTGCCGTATCTCCACCCAATGACTGCAAGAGACTAGCACTAAAGCCTGTCACGCTTTCCATGTAGGCATTCGCAGACAGCCCAGTAGTTCTATAGGCTTCATTCGCATACTGTTGGACAGTATCAGCACTAGCTTTAAATAGCGTTTTTACACCACCGATAGATTGCTCAAGGTCTGCCCCTTCCATCAAGCTAGCAGAAAAGAGCTTCCCAATTCCAGCGGCGGCAATGACCCCAGTAACTGCCTTGACCAGTTTCGAGCCAATGCTTGCCCCTGCACTTTCGCCAGCAGACTCCGCTTCAGGTCCGATAGCATTTTTAATAGCTCCGCTAATACCTTTAGCCGAAGGCACAATCTGCACGTACGCCTTGCCTAATTCAGTTGCCATCAACTCTCACCCCCTATCTTTTCTAGTAGTGCCCGCTTCGCTTTTTCAAAATCCTCACCAGATGAAAAGACCAACTCTTGTCTCTCAACTTCCTTGTGGAGCAGTTTGTTCACAATAGAAACCGGCGGATTTGCCCCTTTTTGACCATCTTTCGTCTGTGCCCAGTACAACAGACTTAATCGGTCTAAAATTCCAGCTAAGACCAACGTATCAAAAGCAATCTCTTGATGAGAAAGAATCATCTTAATTCTTGAATCATCCCGCAAACCACCCGCTAGAATAGCCACCTTACTAGCGGGCAATGCTCGATAATCCACTATATGATACGTCTCAGCCAAATCACAAATCAACGCCTCTTCATCAGTCTGAATCATCTTGATGAGGACTAAGAGTTTTTTAATTCTTTGACCGACTCAAAAATATCTCTAATCTCGTTCCCAATCAAAGCATTTGGGATAAACCCATTCTCATTGCGCAAATGCTCCTTCAGCTTTTTAGCCTGTTCATCACCCAACAAAAGCTTCACAACCTTAGAATAAAGCAGAGGATTGTCGTCCACCTCTGCCATTGTTTCTAACAATTCATAATTATCCAAGCGCTCTTCACTAATTTCAAATGAAAATCCTGATTCCGTTGTTCCTTTTAACATGCTTATCCTCCCACCGTTGGTTTAGCCGCTTGAATATACTCATAGTGAGTGTTTTCATGTTCGTCCGGCAAAGCCTGTACTGTTGTTTCATAGCCAACATTTTCACCATCTTTATAGCTGATTTCACCTACTTCAGAAACCTTTGCACACGGTAGCACGATCCGTTTCATGACCCCGCCCTTCAACAGCATTTCAATAACGATACAGTGTTCCTTCAATTCTTTCGAGTTAGCTGTAATGGTAATTCCCGATGATAAATCTCCAGAAACATTCTCATTACCATACACTTCTTTCAGCACATCGACATTCAATGCCTCAATCAACGTATAAGAAAAGGTATCTTCTTTTTCTGTCTGAACAGAGTTGACCGTATCCCCACCCCAAGCCTTAATGTTTTCGCTTGAAGGAGAATTTGAATTTGTAGCTCCATCTTCTGACACATAACCTAAAGCGACAAAAGCTGCATCGAGCTTACTCGTTGCATTCGTAGGCAATTTAGTTCCAAGTGGCGCAGAATAAATCGCACCACCAACTTTCGGCTTTGCAGCCGTTACATTTGTTGCATTTGACATTTGATTTCCTCCTAGTAATAGTTAATATCAAAAACAGCCTGATAACGATAAGCCTTCATGGCTGTATCTGTAAAGTTATAATCGCTATTCAAATGAACCCCGCTGATAGTATCTAGCTCTACGAGCTTGTCTACCGCCGTTTTGACCTGTTCATTTAATAACGCCGCTTCATACATCGACGGAGCATAGCTTTGAAAAGCAAACGTCGCTGACTTCAGCTGATTTTGCATTCTTCCACTCGTTTTCTCTATCAAGACGTATGTTGAAGGCATCTTACCTTCATGTTCAAAAAAAGACGGTACATCTAAATGACCGTCAAGATAGTCTTTTATCACAACTTCAATCATTTAATGCACCGCCTTTAGTAACGTATTATTTTTCGAGTTATCTTTCCGAGCTTTAAAACTCTTAGCACTGACCATGGCATTCGCACGATTTTTACCGACAAAGATGTCCTGCTCATAGCCATCACCACATCGGTTCCGAATGGCTGTTGCCTCCTGCTGTAAAACCGTCCGCATCTCAGCCGATTTCATCAAGTCAGCAACTCCCTTCCGATTGAGCTCAAATCGCATCTTACTCATAGCGCTCTACCATCACTTTCTTGTTCCAAGACAAGGGAATCATGGCTTCAATCCCTTCTAGCGGAATCCCAAAAGTCCGCCAACGTTGATTGAAAAAGCGGACTTCCTTGTCCTCCCAATCATGCTGATCACCTTTGGGAATACCAAGCGTATAGATAGCCTTCTTACCAGTCAGATTGAGCTGATTGATGACATCCTCCGAATCAGTCGGAGCAACCAATACATTCTCCACCGTAACTTTCTTATCTTGATAAGTGACTTTACCAAATGGATCACGACCAGCCACCACCTTGTCAATCAAGACAACAGGTATCCCTTTAAGATGTCCCATAAATATCAATCACCCCATATCTCTGCTTTTTCAGCCCAAGGCGTTTCAATTCAGAATCCTTGATAAAAAGACCGCCACCAGGTACTAGATAAGAACCACTCCACGAATACCCCATAGCACTCTCTGCGACTTGCGTCATCGGCTCTTGATCTGTTGAAGTCATCAAGGTCCTAGCCACAATGTCCACCGTAACAGATTTCAAGACCGTTGCATACGAAGGACGCTCCATAGCTATCTGATCCAAGTCTTTCCCAACTTTCTCAGCTTCAACTCGTAGCGAATCAGAAACCACTTTTAACAAGGCTTCTGCCCTCTCCTCCTCATCAAATTTCAGAGAACGCCACATCAGCTCCAAGTCATCTTTTGTTGCAAAAATGTCCATCAAAACTCCTTTCAAACCTTGATTCTACGGCGTTTTCGCGCATAACTAGTCACCCAATCAGCTGAAAACGCCCTAGAATGGCAATCTCTACACAGCATGTTCTTCATACAAGGCCAAGATTTCCGATTTCTTAGCTTTTGGATGGTAGGCAATGCCCAACTGATCCAAAGCAGCTTTCATCTCAGAAACCGTCAAGTCAGAAGACGAGTGAGAAGCCACCTTCTCACTCTCGTCCACCAAGACCCAATCCCCAGACAAGATACTATCACAAAGAACGACAGCCCCCGTCTTCTTGTCTTGATATTTCATCCTATGCCTCCTCTACACGAGCAAAGGCAGTTTCATCCAAGATACCCCAACCAATGAATGCTTCTGCACGCAGACAGATTTCATTGTATTGCTTCAAGTCACGACCTGCACCATCTGGATCTCCATACTCGATAATTTCCATAGGAATATTTTCAGCGTATCCCCATTTGAACATGTTTTGGAAATCCCCCACAATCGCATGGTCTTTCCTAGCAGTACCACCCTCAACCGTCATTGTCTTGTTGATATCAGATGTCATACCAAAGAAAGAATTTGGATTTTGCCCAAAACGAAATTCTGGATAAAGGTGTACTTCGTTCTTATCTCGTTTCTTACCTAGGGCACCACCAGCAAGCGGAGATAAAGCTAATCCAGTAACCTCACAACCTTTGGAGCGAACCTGTAAAACAGCATCTTCAATATTGCTATCAACCTTCGCTTCCTCGTATGTGACCACATTTCCCTTAATGACACCATCAAAGGAATTGGTATTACGGAATGTAGCATCTGTTAGGGTCTTAGGCTCAAGCCCATGAAGAGCTGCAATATCAAACGCTTCTGCCATTTTCTTCGCAAAACCGTCCATAAAATGCTGCAAATAATTCATTTGCTTTTCCTCCGTTGCGTATTTAAACTCATCTGTAATACGAGCCTGATAGACAAACTTCAACGGTTTAATAACCTTAGAAGTGATCTTAGCGTCTCCTGCACCCTTAGCTTCCCCTTCTCCGACAATCTGAGCATTGCCTTCCAAGTTAAAGATAAACTGCTCAATACCATTAAATGGAATTGGCGTTTGACCAGATAATTTTGCCAAGACAGAATGACCTTGGACTTTACTAAACATATCTTTTACTGTTTCTGCTGGAAATAGACTTCCTGATTTTAATACCATCTTTATTCTCCTTTGTTAACTAATTCTTGAAGCATCTGCTTCATCGCGTTATCGCCTTTCACCGGCTCAATATCCTTCAACGGTGGTACTGGTTCTGTTGTTCGCAAAAAGCCAACCAACCGCTCCGCATCAGCTGTCAATTCCGCCTCGTCACTTCCCTGCAAGCGATCCGCCAAATCATACGGCAAGCCATTTTGAAGAGCAATCCGAGTCCGTAGCGCCGTTGTTTCATAACCTGCCACCTTCCCCTCTAATTCCTCAATCTGCTTGCTAGATGAAGCCGATTCCTGCTTAGAAGTCTCCAAAGCTGATTTCAAGCCCACGTTTTCCGTTTCCAATTCCTTCACACGGTCTTTCAATTGGTCATAATCCGCAAACCGCTCTTTTTGGCGCGCCAAGCGTGTTTCCACAATACGATCCAATTCTTCCTGTGTTTCAATCGTTTTAAATTCAGACATATCTGTCTCCTTTCTCCGCATTTCCCGTGCGTTCGGTAATTTCAAGCATTAAAAAAACGCCTAACAGCGCCCTCTTAATAACTAACTTTTTGCTTTTTCTTCGGCTTCGTTGTCATACAAGCCCAGTGCGCAAGCAAAGCACTATCCATAAGACTAATATCCATATCATCAAAATGAGAACGATAGCCAAAGCCACCATTGGAGCCAATATTGCGCTTATCGCAGTTAGTCGCTACCTTCGACAAAGACGGCTGACCAGCATGGCACAAGGTCTTTTGATAAATCCCCTGTTCCCACATGCTATTAGCGACAATGATTTCCTTGACCGTTGGCAACACCACATTTTTAATGCGAAAATCCCTCAACTCATCATCTAAAATCTTCTGACCGCTCGCACCGTCCACAACAATCTGCGCCACTTTTGCCTTCTTCAAGAAATGAATCATCCACTGATTGCCATTTCTAACCGATTGACAATCAATCACCTCTACAAAGACCTGCCCTTCTGCCGTCCGCACTGCCACGCTCATAGCGACATTCGTGCCGTCTTGACCATACTTGATACCGACAAATAACGGACCAGAAAAAGCAGGAAGCTGAGAAACCCTCAAGGATTCCCACTCCGTTTCTGAAATAGCAGACTTTTGATTGTACTGTGGCCAGTAGCCCAAGCGCTGTACATTGTGGTCCAGCTTGTCTTCGCCAAGCTCTGCCTCAATCTTCCGCTCATTTAAGTGATAGCCCATAGAAGGATTGGAGTTATACCAAGCCTCCACATCGTCAATCTCTCTTTCCGTATCGACAGACCACTCAGCCCAGCCTGAATACTTGGATTTCCCAAAAAGACAAGCACTCCGATACTTAGTAAAGACCGTCCCACTTGAGACCGGCGTTGGCGGAGTACCACACATGACCGTCATCGGATTGTCACTATCTGTCACCGTGTACTTGAGAGCCGACTCCTGCTCAGTCGTGTACTCCTGAGCCTCGTCAATGATGAGCAAGTCAAATCCCTCACCAAGACCCCCATTGGAAGTCCTAGTTCGAAACTGCACCACACCGCCAGACTTGTAAAGCTCAATGCGCTCTTGACCCTTAGCACGAATAGAATTAAAGTCCTCCCCGTCCACATAGCCCATCTTTTCCAGATAACGCTTGACCTTTTCAAAAGACGAATGCGACGTGCTGATACGATGAGCCGTATGCAGGATATTCAACCCATGCTCCAAGCCCCACAGCTCCAACATGTAGAGGATTTCCGACTTCCCATTCCGCCGAGGAATCGAGTAGCCAAACTTCTGATGCACCCACAAGCCAGACTTATCTACCGCCATGATTGGCTGTAAAAGATTGACCTGCCAAGCATAGCAAGACAAGCCCGTCCGTTCATAGATCTCCACCGCCTCTTTTGACAATGATTTCTTTTTAGTATATGGAAGAATTACCGATTGAGTAGGATTTTGATTGCCAAGTTTTTTCTTAACCCTAGCCATAACCTGTCCTTTCAATCGTATCAACTACCATGCAGCTTTTAACGCCCTCAGCACGTTTTAGGCAAAGTGAAGATATAACGAGCTTTTAGCCCCTGTTCATTTACTCTTTAAATGTCAATCTACCAGTCAAGACATCTAAAATTGTCTTGCCGTTTTTAGAAAATAATTTACTGCCCCTTATCTTTTCAGACTCCAAGGCAACCTTCTGGATAGCTTTCACAATGGCTTTTCCATTTGAAGCGATAGAACCAGCCTTGATTTCTTCACTAGCAATTGAAATAGCGCTCGTATTTGAAGCTACTTCAGCTCGTAACTCCTCAAAGTTCTTATTCGTTCCCTCAGCGTTTTTAGATACTTGTTCTTCAAGCCGTTCTACACGACTCATAGTATGAACCTGCGCTTCTGTAAGCAAAGTCACTTGATCTAACAGTCCTGCATTCTTGCGTTCAAGGTCTGCCACTCTTTTTTCAAGAAGTAGTATCAACCACTTCTTTTTCATTCGTTTATTCATGATTGAACCTCCTCATAAGTTTCTTTAAAAATATCAGGCTTGCATGGATAAAACTCACCATGTACCCCCTTGATGATGTAGTCACCATCTGAAATATACATAGCACCTTCTAGTGTAGCAATATAATAGCTATTTGTCTCAACATAGTAGACAAGGTCTGAACTATCTTTCATAAAATCCATCACTGCCCCGATTTTTGGAAATTGATACTGTACTGCCTCAACTTCTACTGGCTTCTTACGGTATTTTGCCATTCTTTCCTCCTTTTGCGTACAAGAAAAGCACCTAGATTATGCTAAGTGCCTTATACTAATTCGATTGATTTGATTTCAGATTCATTGAATCCAACATACTGATGCTGAGCTGTTTTTATAGTGATTTCATCGTACAACTCTTCTTCTGTATCCAACTTCCCTGTATACGTATTACAATAACCTTCAAGGACTGTATCATCAATAAAAGTTACCTTAATATTTTCCCCAAGAAAATCATGTAAACTATTCCAATTCATGACTATCTCCTTTCTTTAGGTACAATATGTACTCTTTTTGCTGAGTGGTGAATTTTTATTATATTAGTTTCAGTTGCACCAAATTGACTTACAGCCACACCAATCGGAAAATCTAATTCTATAATCTCTTTATTGGTTCTTCTACCTTTCCGGTCCACTTCAATTATTCCTGTTCCAGCATACTTATCAAATAATGATTGTACATCAATTGTGTCATAAAAATATGATTTTCCAGGAGTAACTGTTGATTCCATGTGTGGAAGTTGTTTTTCTGGATTAATCCTAGTTCCCCACTCTCCCGAACTAATTTTACCTCTAATATAAACCTTATCTTTTAAACGCTCATATCCCTCACCATCATTATACTTCAAATCTTGAAATTTTGCTACTGATATAGGGGCATTTTCAGCACCTAAAACCGCGACAATTTTCTTAAATTCTCTGATATCTTCCTTGCGGTTATTATCACGAATATCCCTATTTATTTGCTTACGCTGTTCCAAGACATCAGCGCTTTCCTTACTCCATTTTTTCGACCAAACATTTTTCCTTTTACCATCGCCTGTTTTGTAGTCAACAGTACACCGACAATTGCCATGCCTCCGATACACGTCTTTTGGCACATGAGGATAGTCATAGATTCCAGCCAAGCCACGGCACCAATCACAGCAGTTTCCAACGTGTTTTCGTGTAATTTTAGGGCTCAGCCCTACTTTCGCATGAAAGTCCACATTTTCCTGAATAGCATCATCGACAATCCCCTGCGTAAACGTCACAATTGGATCACCCAAGAGCCATTTCACACTCTCAAAATCATCTGCGGTAGACAAACGGTTGACCAAGCCATCAATCTTATCTTGATTCAAAGACGGCACTTGCGCTTTTAAGCCCAAACCAGCCTTTTCATTTAACAATTGCTGAACATCTCTCGCATAACCGCTGACAAGCTCAAAATTCCGCCCCAGCGTGTCCTCTAACAAACGTTTCGCGATATTATAATACATTTTACCGTCTGGCAACTTATCGGCACTTAGAGAAGCTCCCAGAGCCTCAGATAAAATTTCGCCAACCTCAATCGCCAAATCATTGACCGTCTTATAGGTCGCTTGCTTAGCCTTCAAAGCCTCAAAAGCAGCCGTTATCACTTCGCTCTTGCCATAAGCCTTTTCAAAATCCGCCTGAATAGACGCTAGTAAGTTCGGTACAATATCCTCATTCATCTACCTTCTCCTTGGGAACCACCGGCACAGCCGATTCATCCCCACGAATACCCGTCAAATCACGGATTGTCTCCCCAGTGATATAACCTGGCAAGGACTGATTGATTTTAATGACACCATCACCCAGCATAGTCAAGGTTGTCGCATCCGCTTCAAATAACGGCTCCCATTTCGGAACCAATTTCATAAACTGGCTACGCAAATAAGGGTACCCATCACGCAAACACGCCGCCACATAGGCCACATTTAACAACCCAGACCCGAGCGACCGTTGCGCCTTCCGACCAGCCAACCGCAAATTCTCATGACTTGCCTTGATAGCCTCGACCGACGACGGATTATCCGACACAAAGCCCAAATCATCCAAGGTCAAGCCCATTTCACCCGCAAAACCAGCCGCCGCCGTCCGCAATTGCTCCGTAAAAGGCGACATGCTAGAAGTCGTAAACTGACCAACCGTTGGCTTGTCCCCGTCCTCGTCCTTCGAAAACTGCAACAAACTAGAAACCGTCGCCTGCCATTTATCCAACCTCTCCATATCAGGATCAGTCCCCAAAACATACTTCTGTGGAAACGAATAAAACTCCGCCGTCACATCAGCCCGCTCCAACGTACGCTTCGCATACCTCTGATAGTACATCCCAGCCCTCGTAATCCGAGAACGACCAAACGGACGCACCGCATCAGGACGATGGATAATCGGCACCAGCAAAGGAACCCCAGTCTCATTCTTGACAGGAGTATGCTTCCCATTCTGAATATAAAGCGTCCAATCCGATGTAAAGTAGGCTTCTTGCAAAGGCCTACCATACTCATCACGCTGCAACACCGCATAACCTTCCGTCAACAACCCAGTAATCGGATTGAGAATCCCCGTAGCATTGCTTGCCTCAATAACCTGCAACCGGGGCTCCCCATCTTCTCCCTTTGAGACATAGACAAAACTACAAGCCCCAATCAAAGCAGACAAAACCACACTATCAAAAAAGACATCAGGATTGTTCTGCCGAAAGATGTCATTCACCTCAAAATCATCATTAGCAAACTCACGAAAGACCAGCCTGTCTGCTAAGCTATCCACACCCTTAGCACACCAACCAAGAACAGCCTGATATTGCCTGCGAATCTCCGCTGGAATCGTAATCCCTATCGGAGACTCCTGATGTTGCATCGCATACTGCTTATACCTCAAATCCACCCGTTGCTTCACCGAAGACAGCTTAGACCTAAGATAACTAATCCCTTTTAGTTCCAATTTCCATTTTCCTTTCATTTGGCGAGAGAAAAAATGCACAGTGACGGCGTGAAGCTCGCGAGCCTCCAAGGGGAGGGTGGTATCCCCCTTCCTGACAAGACTGCAAGATTTTCAACTTTTCCTCTCTGTACATTTTGATTGTATTATCCTTTGTATGAAATCCAATCACAACTTTGCGGAAGATTGCGATTTCCAATCACTTTTGTATCACTTGCTCGCTCATCAGCATACAACTTATCAGACTTCTGTCTGTTACATTGCCAATGCGCAAGCTGTAAGTTATCTATATCTGATGGATGACCGTTCTTGATGACTGGAATGATGTGGTCAATGACTGGACTAAGTGGATGAGGATACCTCAAACTCTTATCAACTGGATTACCACAAATACCACAAGTATTACGAGTTTTTAAAATAACCTTCTTGTTCTTTTCAAAGGCCACCCGGTGTTTTCCTTGACGGTCTGCTCTTGCTTGCATAGAGGCTCCTTTCGTTTGAGAGGGAGTTATTTGGTGTGGGGGGAGTTTTAAATCCACCGTCTATTTTATAACCTAGGGGTCTATTTCTACGGTGGGGGGGAGTTTTAAAATACCTTCTCATTTTATGTTGAGGGGAGGGTATTTTTTAGGTGGTGAATTTAACATATCTTATATTCTGTTAAATTCGAACAACACTCAATAAAACCAAGCACATCAAGCTATCAACTCAATTTCTGCATTTTCCAATTTACAATTTCTCATTATGTTAAATACATACCGTTTTTATAATCAAAACTAAGCATAGCATCGTCTAGTTCGTCCTGCTTATAACCAATGTATATCAATGTAATGTCTGGCGAAGCGTGGTTAAATAGATTCATCAATAGCACAATGTTTTGAGTTTGCTTATAGAAATGATATCCAAAAGTTTTTCTCATTGAATGTGTCCCTATATTCTCCAAGCCGACACGTTCAGCCGCTTCTTTAAAAATCTGATAAGCAGCAACTCGTCCAATGTGAGCAATCCGAACACCGTTTACATTTTTCTTTTTTCTGCTCGGGAATAGATAGTCATAATCTTTCAACTCATTATTTTTAATGTACCATTTCAAAGCCTTTCTTAATTCTGGATTGATAGCAAATGGTTTCACTTTTCCCGTCTTTTTTTCGATGACCTCAATACGATTGCCAACAACATCTCTTACTTTTAGAGGTACAATGTCACTAATCCTAAGTCCAGAATAGAGTCCACACATAACTAGTACATAATCTCGCTCATTACGAGAACGCAGATAGTCTTTTAATCGTTCAATGTCATCGGTATCTCTGATTGGTTCGACTCGCTTCATGACTACACCTCCTCGTACAATAATAAAAGACAAGAGGAAGTCTCTTGCCTTTTCATTCATGATACTATTTTATCATTAAAAAACAGATAGAAACTCCGCTGTTATTCCGCTATTATTCCGCTCAGAGCAACCAAGCACCCGCTTCTGTAAAGTTCCGCAAAAGCTAGTAAAGCATTAAACACAATCTCATGATAACGGGTTTTCTCATATCCCAATTCATTCTCTAATTCCGCATTAGTTTTTGGATAATTGGTCAAATACAAATCATAAAGTACTTTACGTTGATACGGATCAAGCAGATGACCCACCGCATACTCGATAGCTTCAAGCTCTGCTAATGCATCTGCCTTGCTTATCGCCAACCGCTCAACTGGTCTACTCGGACTCCCATGCGATTGCCTAGGCTCAAAGGAGTAAGTCGCTGTGACTTTCTGACCGTCAACATCGCCTGCAATCCGCCTCCAACGTGGATACTCTCTCAGTTTCCTCTTAGCATTTCTGATTGTCTGTTTTTCGTCAATCTCTGGAAAAAAAGTCACTCTCGCTCTCTCCTTTGTGATATAATATTAATGAACTTATTATTCACAAGGAGTCAGCAATTGCTGGCTTTTTTTATTTTCGCTGGTAACTGTACCACGGGAATTTAAACACCATCTTCCCACGTTCTGACAAGACTTTGCCTTTCGACTTCAGATTTTGCATTGGTTCTAGATTCGGTTGCCTACGTTCCCACTCCAATCTTCTTGCTTGGTTGTAGAGTTGTTCGATTTTAAGGCGATTTTCATCGCTTATAGCAAAACCTCGCTTCCACTTAGAAATCGTGTTAAAAGTTACGCCGATTTTCTCTCCAAGTTGCTGCTGCGTCCAGTAGTTGACTTTTAAAATGTAGGCCACTTTCTCAGCTGTTGTCATTTCACCCTCCTGGATACTGCACATATTTGTTCATCTCTTGCAGCTGTTGTGTAAGGACTTCATTGCGTTGGTACAGTCCGTCAATCTGGTCTTGCAGACTTCTGATTGATAACACCATCAAAAACAGTGTGGACAGCAGAAATAGCGCAATGAGCATGATGATTGATTTTATATGTGTGGTCATTTTTCAACCTCCGCAATAAACGGATAAAACCACGAACGCTTAGAAAGCAATTCAGCAAGCACTTTATCTTTTAACTTAGTCAGCGGGATTTTAACAATCTCAAAATTTTCTTCATTTAGTTCGCCGTCCAACACCCCAAAATCCCATCTGATTAGGACACTATCTAGACTATCATGGATGAGCGCTCTCTTGTGTGAACATCGAACTGCGCCTTTGCCACCAAAATTTGATACATAAGCACCTGTTTTTTTGCGTTGTATAGCAAAAACACTATTCATCACTCCACCTCCAACAGTTCTGGATTCTCGTAGATATTGCCGAGGACTTCAAAATCATTCTTAACAGCAGTGGGGTACCCACCTCCTAAATTCAAATTAAACCCTTGGAAAATTCTTATATCCCCAAAATTTTCTTCTACTTCCTGCGTACCAAACGAGACGACAACCTTGCGCCACTCGTTCTGCAATACAATATCCCCTTCAAAAATTTCAACACCATTCTTATCAAACAAACCTGTTGATTGCATGAGGATAATCTCGTTAAAGTCCGCCCAGTCAGCTGAAGTTTCGTCGTCAATTATTTCGTTAAACCAAACCCCTTCACCGTGATAGTTAATGCCTTCAACAACCTTCATTTCAGGATTTTCTAAATCGACTTTTGACCAAGCTCTAAATTTTGGTATCATCTTCTACCACTCCTCTCCATTTTGCTACATGTTCGACAATGCAATCTCCGCAATACCCAGTCCAATAGATACTGTGATAATCTTCTGTACCCTCATGATATTTACAACCACAGTCTTCACATGATTCAACTTTCATATATTTACCTCCTCAATGATATACCTTGCATTATGTGCTCCATAATCAATGTAAGTTACTCCATCTTTATTCCAAAATCGCCAAGTATCTGTATGTGTAACACTTGATTTCTCATCAACAATCTTCCTTACTGCATAAATAGCTTCTTTCTCCGTGTTAAATTGCCCTTGAAATTCAGGTTCTTTATCGTTGATTTGGAAGTATAGGTTATAGGTCACCTTCCACCTCCTCCGCAAACTGCCAAGCCCACTCAAAATCTTGCTTAATTTCGGCTTCGGTGAGCTGATTGCTACAGTTCATTTTCCATGTTTTCGACATGGATTGCTTGATACACACTTTCCCTTCTTTGCGACCTAACACTATGCTGTATTCATCAATATTCGGGTCTGGTATCTCGACTGTATACAACTTCTCCTGCTCAACCTCAACTGCATCTAAACCATTTACAATCAACGTTGCAAGAGCAAACTCTCTCTGACGATTCGTCTTATCATCATTGTCATATAGCCAAGTTTGTAGTTCTTCAGCTTTGTCAAAATCATTTTCAAACTCATAACTATATAAACCGCTGAACCATTCATCAAAACCAGATAATTCGTCTTTATATTGCTCATAATAATCTACAGCTACTTGTGACACTTTCACTTTCTGTGGTTCATCGGGTTCAAGGTGTTCCGTCGCACAAGTAATTATCGCTCCTTTATCAGTTTCGACTTCTGAAAATTGGCAACCACCGTATCCCTCAAAGTTGCGAACAACTACACCCCGAGTGATAACTCTGTCCCCTGTTTTAATCACTTCTTGTTTATTCATCTACTTCTACCTCCACTGCAAACTCTCTATAATGCTCTGGAATTTCTTCAAGTGTAAACTCCTGAATCAGGATACTGTCCCTTGCACAAGCGAAAAAACTATCTGAATGGTTCTCGCCTTTTGATAAATACTGCTGACCGTTTGCAGAAACCAATCCCTCAAGTGGTACCCGATATTTCTTCTCCTGCTCAATCTCATAACCATCAAGCCAAGCACGAGCTAAAATGTCTCCTGTTCTTGTAGGATTGTGAACAAACCATTTAAGAATGTCTTCTGGAACTAGGTTGTCATGGATTCGCCCCATTACTCCATAAAGATTGTAGATTATTTTACATTCTTCAATCCAATCCGCCACAAATTGCGGAATTTTCACTTTCTGTAGTTCGTCAGTCACTAGTTCAAGCTGTTCTTCATCATAACTCCACGTAGAACCATCTTCAAAACATACGTAACAATAAGGTACTTTTCTATTTACAACAATACCAATCCCATTCTGATACTGCATCATTTGCCCTAACCAGCGGTCAGGTCGTTCCTCTTGTGGTAATACTCTCACTTTATCTCCAAATTTAAATTGTTTCATCTGTTTTCTCCATCTCCCCAATCAACCAATCCAGATGTTGCCGAGCCTTTTTCAAGTCCTCAACCCCATTTTTCATCTGAAACCGCAATAAATACTTGATGACATTGCCCCAACAATAGGCTGCCTTCCCAGCTAAATCACCGATAAAATTATCGACAACGCTCATGGCTTCAAGCCCGTATTTCCCGTGGTAGTGTTGGGGTTTTGTTATATTATCAAATTGTTTCATCTCGCTCTCCACTTCCTGCTCTGCTTCCGTCTGTCCAGTTTTAACCGATCAGACCCATGATGTACATCAATGATCAGTTGCGTCAGGTAAAGATTACTACGCTTCAAGCGCTCAATCGTCTCCTCATCCTTTTTCATGTCAAGGTAACAACGACGTCTCTCATCTTCAAGAAAATCATTTTTCTCTTGTAACTTCTTGTTTTCATCCTCCAAATAACGAATATACCCCCAATGTTTTTTCTAAAGCCCGCACACCACTGACATCAATCGTCGCATCCGTAAGATCTGATGAACTTGTAATTTTTATCCCTGTGAAAATTCCTTTTGACATCTCTACCTCCTAAAACGGAAAATCATCTTCTGACACATCCACTGGACTAGCTGGTCCAAAGTGTGGTGCATGTTGTTCCATCGAAGCCTGATTTGCCGCCTTATTTTCTTTCGACTTGCTTTCTAGCAACTGAAAACTATCCGCAATCACTTCTGTCACATAGACACGTTGCCCCTGCTGATTTTCATAGTTCCGTGTCTGAATCCGACCCGTGACTCCAATTAAAGCCCCCTTCTTAGCCCAATTGGCCAAATTCTCAGCCTGCTGCCGCCAGATGACGCAATTGACAAAATCCGCCTCTCGCTCGCCATTCTGATTCTTGAAATTGCGATTCACCGCAAGCGTAAATGTCGCAACCGCTTGATTGGACTGAGTGTAGCTCAACTCCGCATCTCTCGTCATCCGACCAACTAAAACTACGTTGTTAATCATCTTCATTCTCCTGTTCTAAAATCCATCTTGCTAAACTGACTGCTTCTCCCCGTGGTAAATCAAAAACCGTACGTATGCCCTCCCCACTTTCGTCAATTTGCAAATCATCATCTGATAAAAACAATATATCGTCTAAAAATATGGCTATACATCTCTCTTTGAGAAAATGCCTCCGTCCATGCCATATGCCGCTACTCATCGTTCACATACCTGCTTTCTTTTATCTCTCGAGCCATTCTCTCCAGCTCATCTTTAAATTCCTGATCAGATAAAGACATCAATCTGACCTTCTCCGACATGCGCAAATGACAATCATTAGCCCATGACCACGACTGCATCGCAAACAATTTATCCAGTCCGCTCAAGACCTTCCTCCTCAATCGGATAAAAATTCCCATAGGCCACCAATGCCCTTGATACCATAATCGCAACAGCCCTAGAAGCAAACTTCATCGCTTTTCGAGGTTCTTCGCAATAAGACAAGTCAATCCCAGTACACTTAAACTCTGCATGATGCAGATAAGGCTTATCCTGCCTCATACCATGTTTTAAAATAAACACCTAGGTATCTCCTTTCTCCATCTCCGCCAGTTCATCAAATAGTGCTCTCATCTTCGCCTGACCCTCCGCGGTCTGCTCTGTCTTGATTGGATTGTTGCTCCACTCTGGCACATTCGTTTTTGGACTTTTAGCAGACGGGCTGATGGTTTGATTCAGATACTTGTCAAAGTTACTCTCTCGAAAAAGCGTAGAGGGTTGCAAATATTTCTCCCACTCCGTCCCTTTCCAGTCAGCAACCTTGTTATCAATGACTTTTTTGAAATCCTCTAGAGTATAGCCTTCCTTCCAACGAGCCTGTATCAGCTTTTTGGTATTATTGCTAGTGGCACGATAGTTTTTATTGACAGCAGAATTAAGATAAGCAATGATGTCCTGAAAAGGACATTTATTATTTATATCTTCTTCTTTATCTTTATCTTTCTCTTTATCTAGTGCGTTACCATGCGTTACTGTAACGTTACATGTAACGTTACCATTTGCCAGCATTTTTTGACGTTCTCTATGCAGTGCCACCCTCTTACGAGTGCTTTCCCTAACCTTATCCATCCCATCAATATTTTGATGTTTCTCCCAATTTGGAATGGTAATCGCATTATTGATAATCTCAATCATTCCAAACTGCTCAAACGTAGACAAAGCCAATTTTACCGTGTTAAACGGACGCCTGAAAATGGTTGTAAGCATTTCATCTGTATAGTGCACCCTGTCATTCATCAACAGCACTCCGCTGTAATTCTGCTTCCCAGCTAGCGTAAGCAATTTGAACCAAATGACAAGAATCGTATCCGCTTCTGGCAATGATTCGATCAGCAGAATTTTTTCATCATCAAAAATATCCGTCACAATTTTAATCCACTTGATTTCACTAGCCATACACCCTCCTATCCAAAGTCAATCCCTTGCCAGCTACTGAGTGATTGACGCGCTCTTTCTCGCTTCTCTGCCTGATAAGCAGTAAGAACAGCCAAAGCGTACTCCTCTTTCTCACGCTGTATACGCAGATACTCCTGATGCCTCTTACGTGCTCTCTCCTCACGGATCATATCCTTGAGCGCTTCAAACATATACAGCACAAGCAAGAGCGCCGCAACACTGATTCCTCCTAGCAATTCACTAAGCATACTCATCCGCCTTTCTCATCTCCTCAAATACCTGAAGCGTCTTTCTCAAACGATGATTCTCATGCATCACTTCGTTGTACAACTCTTGATACAAGATAGCCTCCTCGTGCTTTTCCTGCGCAATCTGCTTCCACCGCTTATCATCTGTTGAAACGATGGTTGGTTGTTCTTCTTCAACCGCATCCAATCCAAAATAATTCTTTAATTTTTCAGTAAATGTCATTATTTCCCCTTACTATTCTGTCTCAAAAATCGGTTAACATCCGCCAAGTCATAAAGGTATTTACCACCTTTCGTCTTTTGCATGTAGCGAAATTTCTTCTGGTCACGCCAGTTTTCCAAAGTAGAACGCCCCCAGCCAGTTTTCTTTTGTAATTCGTCTATTGTTACCCACACTGTTTCATGGCTAACCTCTTTTTTGGCTTGTCTGTATGCTTCCTTGTGCAACTCTACAAACTCCCTAAAAAGCTCATCCTTAAATGATTGTCCAAAAATTTCTGCAATCATCTTGAAACTCCCTTCTTTTCATGTTATAATCAAGTAAATATGTTTTTTTGAGCCTGATTGCCGTCAGGCTTTTTCTAGTTGCTTTCTTACGTCTCCTAACGCAAGTATCGTCTCCCATGCTGTCAAACCGACCAGACTGTCGATAAAGACACTGCTGAGACGATGATATTTCCTCTGCCAGTTATTAACTAGCAAACGTTGCTTGTAATCTAGTTCAGTCATAATCACTCCTAGGTTTTATTATTTGATTTAATGAGCGTTGCCGAATATTCTCTCGGATAATTCTCTCTAACGCTCCTATTTCTTTGATATTAGCATATGTATCCCATACACTTGATATAGCTTCCTGATAAGTCTCGGAATGAGCTAGAATATCTTCGATCAACTGTTCAAAATGTTTTTCGATAATTCCTGCTATCGTTTTTTTCTTATTTTCCATGTGTATTCCTTTCTACACCACTGCTATATCACGGCTCAAAAACTTCTCGATAAAGTAAGTCTGACCCTTACCAGTCATCTTAGTTGTCTTACTGATACGAATGCTGCCGTTCGGCTCATGATGAGTGCGCTCTTTGACTTCAAACAGCTTCATATCCATACTTCGTTGCGTTGGCATATTGTAGCTTTCGCCCTTTTTGCGCATCAAGAAGCCATTGTCACGTAGCCAAGCAAACAACCGATTCTGTCCGATATTATAACCATTCTGTCGCAATATTTTCGCAAAATCCCCAATCAGAATAGATGTATCACTAGCTTCTACTGCCTCTGCAAACAGCACTTTTGGTCTATCTGCTTCAATCTGCGCTTCTAGCTGATGGACTTTCTTGTCTGCCATGAGTAAGGCTCTTGCCATGATTTTTTCCGGACTATTGAAATCCTTTTCTACTTGGATAAAATACTGGCGAACCCGCTTACCTTTTTCGGTACGTTGGATCATGGCGATTTCTTTAGCCATATCTAATTTGATGATGTGATCAACCTTATTGTGTCCGCCTCGTCCTGTTTGCTTCACAAAATTGTTAAGCAAAAAATCTTGATTTTCGGTAAAGCCATACTCTACCATTCTGTCAAACCACATTGAATAGGGTGTTTTAACGCCTAGAACCTCATGCAACTGCCGACCAGACACAACTGGTTCTTGTTGCTCGTTTAAGTTAATATTTATAAGCTCTGTCACATCAGTCCTCCAATCTTATCCAGCCATCATCAAGCTGAATCCATTTTTTATGTCGCTGACTCATTTTTACTTCCCCCTCTAACTATCAGTAGCCGTTATGACATTTTCAACCACTTCCGTTTGTTTTCGTATAACCTTCAAATCTTTGGTAGCACAATACCGAAGCATAACACTTGCCGCCTCACTGATTTTCAAATCATATTTGATAGCAAAATCAACAACAAATTCATACGCATCGCCCTCAAGCCTGATGACCTTTTCTGCAATATTTTTCATCTCTTACTCTCTTTCCAATGTAAGTCGTAGCTTTTTGTTTTCTAAATTCGTCCAAACTGACATCTAACGCTTCAGCGATTTTCACCATATTGTCATAATAAATGCGTTTACTCCGACCAGCTTTCAAATCAATCAATACATTCTGATTGATACCAGCTTTCTTACTAACGGCATACATCGTCATACCTTTTTCATCCATAATTCGCTTGATTCTCTGCCACATAACACTTCCTCCTAGACGCCTATACAATAATTTTAGGCGCTTTCAACTCTACGCCGTTAGCATTTGCGGTAACTGTAGTATTACCTACACAGGTAATAACGTCCTGAACTTGCTTTTTAGCAGGTTCTTTTTTGCTATAGGGATATTTATTAGGTCTCATCTCCATCTCTCCTTTCCTACTCCCTCTCCAGCTTCTCCACCACCGCCAAGCGAACAAAAGCCGACATGGACAAGCCCAAACGCTTGCATCGCTCTTCTAGTCGCTCTTTTAGAGGCGGTGACAACTGAACGTGTATAAACTTCATGGTTTACTCCTTTTTTCTTACTGCAAATCCCCCTTGTGATACAATAGCCTTATCAACATCGAAAGGAGGAATACTTATGGCAAAGAACACCAAACAAACTTCTGCTAAAGTCGCTCGTCAAGCAAGCAAAGCCTTACGAGATGGACGTTCATCTGCCAGAACAAAATCTATCGCTGGAAGCGCCTTATCACAGGCCAAAGGCAAATCCTCAAAACGTAAGTAAAATAATATAGTTTTTGTTCAAGATATAACTCTTCCCGTCTTCTATGACTTCTATCATATCATCATCCGGGAAGAGTTTTTTGACATCCTCAGACAGTTCCCTTAACTCGCCATTCGCAAAAGAAATGCCTTCATCTATCGTTACAATTCCACTAAACTTCATAGCATCCTCCTTTCTACCCTTAGGTGTTAAATCTCTTGAAGAATGTCAAGAGATTTTATACAAGTATTGTATAAAGTTTGACTATTTTTGACTATTTTTCATATCTCATTTTGAGATATATGTTTTTTTAGAAAAACAGTTCATTCTCTGGTATTTTAAAATACTGAGAAATCACTGCTATTTCGTAATCTTTAAAAGGAGCTTCCCCTTTTTCTTTTAGCTCATATTGTCTACGGTTTTTCAATCCGATTAAATCAGCCATAAAAGTTGTCGTCAATTCTCGCGAAAGACGCTCCTGTCGCAACTTGACCTTGGGAACTAAAAATTTTTCTTTGACGGTCTCCTTTTTGTTCAATAAACCTCACTCCTTTCTTTTCCAGATATGGTATAATACAGTTGGCACTAACGATACCGCCTTGGAAAGGAGGTATAGAAAATGTTGCTAACATTTCTCATCATTCTTGCAACAGCTATCTTTGACAGTATTGTCAGTTGGATAGTTAACCGTTTACTAGATCGGTTTGTTGACAAAGATAACTAGTGCTATCTAGTACAGAAAAAAGCCCTTAGTATTTGCGGTACTAGGGGCTTTCTGTTGGCACCATGTGCTAACATTTCTCTCTTCCCCTATATTATCCCACATATGAATGATGTTGTCAATTATTTTTGATGATACCTAAAAACTAAAGACCTAGCAATTTCCAGATGATATTAACAATAGTGGCAGTGCCAGTAGCAATTAAAAGAATAATCACCCAGTAAAGAATGTCATCTTTTTTGTTTTTCATTGTCTCTATCTCCTTTCTATGCTATAATGATAGTTAAGCGATGGGGCTTTCGCCCCGTCTCTTAACCGAGTAGCCAATCGATTAGCTTTGTGATGATCGCTGTAGCGACTGCTACTCCCAGCTCCTTTTTGTAGGAGCCTTTTTCTTTTTCAAGATGGATGTGAATTTCCGTCTTGTAAGGTTTTCGGTATCGCAAGTTATCACCTCCCTCAACCTTATGTAACTATTATATCTCGTTTTGAGATATAAGTCAACAGTTTTTTATCACTTTTTGAGATTTTTTTATTTATTTTTTTATCTCATGGTGTTATAATAGGTAGTGAAAGGAGGATATACAATGAATATTCTCGGTAATACTATCAAAACAATTAGAAAATCTAAAAAAATGACTCAGACTGAGTTAGCAAAACTTACAGGTTTTAAGCAGAATACTATTTCCAATCACGAAAACGGAAATAGAAACCTTGATGAAATTGATATAAGAAAATACGCCGAGGCTCTCGGAGTATCTCCTCAAGATTTATTCGATTTATCTAAACCCTCCACCGCCTCCCCAGACGCAAAAAATGGCACCGTACAGGCGATAAATGACAAGGTGGTACAATTACACCCTGAACGCCAAGAAAACGTGCTAGGCTACGCTACGGAGCAATTAGAGGAGCAAGAAAAAGAAAATCGCAAGGTTGTTTCTATCTCTGAGAAAAAACTGGAGTACGAAGTCCGAAAACGCGTTGAAAAATCTGCACCAGGTAAAGTTTCAGCAGGTACAGGCTATTGGCAAGAAGATGACTACGATACCATCGTATCCTTCTACGAAGACGACATCCCAGACGATGACGACTACGACACCATCGCCATTGTCGTTGGCCACTCCATGGAGCCAAAGATAAAAAACGGCGACTTTCTCTTTATCAAGCACACTGCCCAAGTAGACATCAACACCATCGGCATCTTCCAAGTCAACGGCGAAAACTACGTCAAAAAACTCAAAGACGGCTACCTCCAATCCCTCAACCCAGATTATGACGACATCCAACTCACACCAGATGATGAAATCCGAACCATCGGCGAAGTGGTGGATGTTTATAGGGAAAGTTAAAGCATCTTCAATGTTGGAAGAACACGCATCATCGGAAAAGTCATCGGCAGTTTCAAACCGATGGAAAGATAGGTCTTAGGAGGATAAAATTTGGAACAGAACAAAATACAACAATTCATGCAAAATTTTGACCACCTTTTAAAGATTGTCCCTAATACTGATATTGAATATTGGTATGCTAGAGATATTATGCCAATTCTTGGCTATCAACGCTGGGAGAATTTCCATAGAGCAATCGAACGGAGTCTAAACTCCATAGATTCTAGCGATATAGAAATATCAAACCATTTTCGTGAAGTCACGAAAATGGTCTCACTGGGCAGTGGGGCTGAGCGCCCCATTCAAGATTATATGCTGACACGATACGCCTGCTACCTTATCGCTATGAATGGAGACCCCAAAAAAGAAGAGATTGCTTTCGCTCAAAGCTATTTCGCTGTCCAAACCAGAAAGCAAGAATTGATAAGTGAGCGAATCTCTTTTATTGAACGATCCAAAGCTAGAAATAGACTAAAAGAGTCCGAAAAACGCCTCTCTCAAAATATCTATGAAAGAGGCGTAGACGACAAAGGATTTGGTCGCATTCGTTCCAAAGGAGATAAAGCACTTTTTGGAGGGATCTCAACTAAAGGAATGAAAGAGCGATTAGGAATAAAAGAAAATAGGCCACTAGCTGACTTCTTACCGACGCTAACTATTGCAGCGAAGAACCTAGCTACTGAAATGACAAATTATAACGTTGAGCAAAACAATCTCTTTGGGGAAAAAGACATCACTTCCGAGCACGTTCAAAATAATACAACCATCAGGAATATGTTGAACGAAAGAGGTATCCAGCCTGAAAACTTACCTCCGTCAGAAGATTACAAAAAAATAGAACGGAGAACAAAAACACAAGAAAAAGCCTTACAACAAAAGAAATTGCCAAATAAAAATTTATATTAAAAAAACTCCCCACACTCTCAACCGCCAAGTCTGAGTGTGAGGAGAAAAAAGTAATCGGATAGTAAGCAGGCATTAAAAAGCCCTCTTTACTATACCCATTTTATCAAGAAATGAGGAAAAAAGCAATGGAAATAAAGTCCTATAAAAAGAAAAACGGCACTACTGCTTATGGTTTCCGTGTCTACGTTGGAAAAGAAAACGGAAAAGATAAATACATCAAGCGCCAGGGATTTCCAACAAAGGGTAAAGCCAGAAGCGCACTTCTCCAACTTCAAGAAGAACTGGAACATGCTTCTGAAAGCAAAAAAGACATCACCGTTGAAGAAATCAGTAAAAAATGGCTGAAAGAATACTATGAAACCGTCCAAGAAAGCACCTATCTCAAGACCGAACGAATGATGAAAAACCATATCCTGCCAGCCATTGGATCAGAAAAAGTAACAGACATCACACCATTACAAATGCAGGAACATCTCAACTCATGGATGAAAAAGCTAGTCCACGGCCGAAAACTCAAAGGACTAGCCTCCAACATCTTCAAGTATGCGATCCGCTACGGCTACTTAGATAGAAACCCTATGGACAGCGTTATAACTCCTGCCAAAAAACGGACAGAAGACGACATCGATTTTTATGACAAAGAAGAATTAAAAACCTTTCTCTCCTATGTTGAGAAAACACAGGATATAGAAAAGATTGCCCTTTTCCGTCTACTAGCCTTCACAGGAATGAGAAAAGGAGAGCTTTTAGCCCTCCAATGGGAAGACCTGATAGAAGATACCATCCAAATCAAAAAAGCCATTACACGAGGATTTGGGGGCGAAGAAATAGGCCTCACAAAAACAGCAAGCAGCAATCGCCTTGTCAGTATCGATAAGCAGACGAAAGAAATCCTCCTCAAGCTAAAAAAGCAATTCCCCCACACCAAATTCATGTTCGAATCAGAAAACGGCAGTCACCTCTCCAGCTCCCTACCTAGAAAATGGCTCTTACAAATTCTCAAAGGAACACCACTACGGCCAATAACAATCCACCAATTCAGACATACACATGCCAGCCTCTGCTTTGAAGCAGGAATGACCCTAAAACAAGTCCAATATCGACTAGGACACTCTGACCTAAAAACAACGATGAACATCTATACCCATATCACCAAACAAGCTAAAGACGACATCGGAGAAAAATTCTCAAACTATATCGATTTCTAAAAAGCAGACTCTTTTCAAAAAAGGGTCTGTTTTTGGGTCTGCCTTTTTCAAAAAACATTAAAAACAACTAAAAAAGAAAAATTAAAAAACGCTGTTAAATCAACGTTTTACAAACTTTTAAGAAAGAATAAAAATATATAATGGAGCCGGTGGGAGTCGAACCCACGTCCAAACACCTGCTAACTTATTCGCCTACAACCATAGGTTATGTCTTGATTTAACTTGGATAGGACACATAACTCAAGCCCCAGACAAGCGATTCAGTCTATCTCTTTTAGAATTTACTGACACAATTCTAACGTAGCTTGCTCATTTAAGACCAGACAGCAGACACAAGCAATCCACTACTAGTCACGCAGGCAGGTTATTAAGCTGCTAATGCGTAAGAATTTGTATTTTTTGCAGTTATATTTAACTGGCGTTTTACATCCGCTAGATGAGTTGCAGAACAAGCCTCATAATGCCTGTCGAATCCGTAACGACCCCTTGATAGAGTACCTTATCAGTATACCAGATTAGATAAAAAATAGCAATAGATTTCAGTTTTCTATTTTTAGAAATAGCTTAATGTATGGTAGAATAAAGGTATGTATAATTTTTGGCAAAAAACCTTTCAAATCCTTAGTATTATCACTCTGATTGCCAGTGTCATACTTGTTGTTTGGTTATATAAGATTGGAATTTTAAATGACCAAAATGTTTTAGCTGATACGATTAAAAGCCACGGAGCTTTTGGCAGTCTGACCTATATTTTTATCCAAATTATTCAAGTTGTTTTTCCAATTATCCCAGGCGGGGTTACAACTGTTGTTGGCTTCCTTGTCTTTGGCCATTGGTGGGGATTCGTCATTAACTATATCGGAATTTCAATTGGAAGCATCATTCTTTTTTGGCTAGCACGAAAATATGGTAAAGCCTTCTGCCTACTTTTTATGTCAGAAGAAACGTTTTATAAATATGCAAGCAAAATTGACAACAAGAAAAGTTATGAACTATTTTTTATCCTCTGCATGCTCTCTCCTGTCTCTCCGGCTGATGTTTTAGTTATGATTACTGGCTTGACCAGTATGAGCTATCGTAAATTTACGACCATTATTCTTCTTTGTCGTCCATTTTCCATCGTAGCTTACAGTTTCCTCTGGATTTATGGTGGCCAGTGGCTACAGCATTTTCTTAAATAAAAGCTTCGTTAGAAATCCTCTAACGAAGCTTTTTATTTGATACCAAGGGCAATCCGTGCATAACGACTCATTTTCTGAATTGTCCAAGCTGGTGACCAGACAAGACGAACGTCCACTTCTGTCACTTCTGGAATGGTCCCCAATACATCATAGATCTGATCCGTAATCAAATCAGCCAAAGGACACCCCATCGTCGTTAAGGTCATATCAATCTCTGTTTTGCCATCTATAAAGCGAATGTCGTAAATTAACCCAAGATTAATAATATCAATTCCTAGTTCAGGATCAATGACTTCTTCTAGCGCATGAAAAATTTGTTCCTGAATTTCTTTTACTTGTTCTTCTGTATAAGCCATTGATAGCTGTCTCCTCATGTTATATTTGATGTAGGCTGAGCGCTGATATTGCCTATCTGTAGGCCTGCTTTCGTATGTCCAAGCAGGCGATAAAACGGTTCACCGAACCAACTCACTTTCCAGTTTTTAAGCGAGCGTTAAAAAAGTCCCACCGGACTAGCCCACTCTCCTATTTCTAGGCAGGCGTTAAAAACCTCCAACAGGCTGGCCCACTCTCCTATTTCTAGGTGGGCGCTGATACTGCCTATCCGTAGGCAGTATCAGTCCTCAATAAAGTCGCGCAATGGTTTGCTTCTGCTTGGGTGGCGGAGTTTGCGGAGGGCTTTGGCTTCGATTTGGCGGATGCGTTCACGGGTAACGTTAAAGACTTTACCGACATCTTCTAGTGTACGCATTTTCCCGTCATCAAGTCCGAAACGCAGGCGCAGAACGTTTTCTTCACGGTCTGTTAGAGTATCTAAGACCTCATCCAATTGTTCACGGAGGACAACACGGGTTGTATAATCAACTGGATTCTCAATCACTTCGTCCTCGATAAAATCACCAAGATGGCTATCATCTTCTTCCCCAATCGGTGTTTCAAGAGAAACAGGTTCCTGGGCAATCTTCAAGATTTCACGAACCTTATCAGGAGTCATATCCATCCGTTCGGCAATCTGCTCTGGTGTTGGGTCTTGGCCTAGTTCTTGTAATAAATTGCGCTGTTCACGGACTAATTTATTAATGGTTTCAACCATGTGAACAGGAATACGAATAGTACGAGCCTGATCAGCAATAGCACGCGTAATAGCTTGGCGAATCCACCATGTTGCATAGGTTGAAAACTTGAATCCTTTTGAGTAATCAAACTTATCAACAGCTTTCATCAAGCCCATATTTCCTTCCTGAATCAAGTCCAAGAATTGCATCCCACGGCCGACATAGCGCTTGGCGATGGATACAACCAAACGAAGATTGGCTTCTGCAAGACGTTGTTTTGCCTCTGGGTCACCAGCTTCTACGGCTAGCGCTAATTCTTGTTCTTCTTCATTGGTTAAGAGTGGGACAACCCCAATCTCTTTCAAATACATACGCACTGGATCATTTACCTTAGCAGAATTGCTACCGAGTAAGTCTTCGTCTGATAACTCTGGTTCTTCCTCAACTTGGAGAGCACGCGCACTCGGATTTCCATTTTTATCAACAATCGCAATGCCAGCATCTTGGATGCGTTGCAATAGGTCATCAATCCCATCTGCATCCAAAGTGAACGGAATGACCAACTGATCATTGATTGCATCATCCGTTACTGTCCCCTCTTTTTTGTGGTTACGGATAAAATCCGCAACTTGAACATCAAAAGTGGTTACTTCTTGTTTTTTCTCTTTTTTAACAGTCATAGTTACTCCATTTTTCTTTTCTGTGCAATAAGTTGTGCCAATTCATCAAGTGCTGCTTCGGTATTTCCAACATGAACCTGCTCTCGAATAACACGCGATTTCTGCTGATTCTCTCGTTTCAGCTGTTCCTGTTGGCGTCGCCTTTCTAGCTCTTCCAGTTCGTTTGCGCCTACCTCCTCTGGCAATTTTTCCTCCAATAGCTGATACCAGGCACGCTGAACCTGTTCTGTTTGCTGTGCCAAATCATAAGCAGTCACCTCCCCATGCTCTTTTAACAATTCAAATAAGACCTGCAATTCTGGTGTAAAAAAGGCAAAATCTTCTCTTAAGCGGTAATCATTCAGAATATAAAGATGCGTTACCATACGGTACAATAAATGATTCTCCGCTCGTACTAGTCGAGATAAGCGTGTTTGCCGTGGTAATTCTGCCCCAATTGATGATAATGGAGGCTGACTAGATGAAATCATCTGACTTCTAGCCTGTCGCTCATTGACACGCAGATGATTGACCGCAGCTTCGACCTGACCATAGTCAAAATCAGGTAAAATATCCGCCACCTTATATATATACGAATTTTGTGCTGTAATTGACTTATTCTTCGCAATAATCGGAGCAATTTGATCAACAAAATCAATCTGCATTTGTAAATTATCGGGATTTTCAGGCTTAAGATGCTGAATCAGAAATTCAACATCACTAATCCGACTATTGGCCAAGACTTGATACAAGTGTTCTTTGGAATTTCTCGCAAGAAACTCATCGGGATCCAAATTCTCAGGCAGGCTGATAATGTCTACTTGAAATGCTTGCAACTCTTCTAGAGCCTTTGCAGTTGCTGCCTGCCCTGCCGCATCTCCATCATAGGTCAAAATCACCTTTTTACAGAATTTCGCTAAATGCTGAACGTGTTCTCTAGTCAAGGCTGTTCCCATCGAAGCAACCGCATTGTCAATTCCCGCCCGATGAGCTGCGATAACATCCATGAAGCCTTCCATTAAATAAACTTCGTGACTCTTCTTGATACTTGCCTTAGCCTTATCTAAATGATACAGCTCATAACTCTTGTTAAAAATAGCCGTGCTTCTGCTATTTTTATATTTGGCGACTTGCTTATTTTCACTATCTTTTTGCTGCCAAATCCGACCTGAAAAAGCAAGCACCCGCCCGTGCTCATCTGTCAAGGGAAACATAATTCTTCCTTGAAAGGCATCATAAATCAGGTTATTATCAGCAGGATTAAACAAACCTGAGGCGAGCAAATCTTGTTCAGAAAACTTACCAGACAAATGCCTGTACAGATAATTTTGCTCCTGCGGTGCAAGCCCAAGCTGAAAGTGCTTGATAACCTCATCTGTCAACCCTCTTTGATGCAAATACTGTCTAGCTTGCGCACCCATTTTGGTCGTCATCAAGAGAGCATGATAAAATTTTTCTGCCTCTGTGTGAATATCAAAGAGAACTTGATGAGGGTGTGCCTGTCTTTCTTTTGGGACAACCGTTTGCTGTTCCAGCTGAATCCCAGCCTTCTCAGCTACTACGTGCACACTATCAGTAAAAGAAATCCCCTGATATTCTTCGATGAATTTAAAAACATCCCCTGATTTGCCACAGCCAAAGCAATGAAAAAATTGCTTGTCTTCCACTACATTAAAGGACGGTGTTTTTTCGCCATGAAAGGGGCACAGCCCCAAAAAATTGCGCCCTGCTTTGGTTAAGGAGATGGTTTCACCAATGACATCGACAATATTGACTGCCTGTTTGATTTCATTAATTTTTTCTTTTGAAATCATTGTGCCACCTCCTTCCAGTGCAGAATTTTAGCTATTATAACATGTTCTATTTTATACTAAAAATGTAAAAATGTAAAATTTCCGAGCTAGATTACTTGTAAAAAAAAACATTTCAGACTATAATAAAGACTGTTAATTTTTTATGAAAGGACATATTTAGGATATGTTAAAAGATTTAAAAGCATTTTTGCTACGCGGTAACGTTGTTGATTTAGCAGTCGGTGTGATCATCGCTGGTGCATTTGGAGCCATCATTAGCTCACTGGTTGAAGATGTCATTACTCCACTTTTCTTGAGCCCAGCTTTGAAAGCTGCTGGTGCAGAAAAAATTGCTCAACTTAGCTGGAATGGCGTTGCTTACGGTAGTTTCTTGAGTGCTGTTATCAACTTTGTCATCGTTGGTACTGTTCTTTTCTTCATCGTGAAAGCTATGGAAAAAGCGCAAAGCCTTACTAAAAAACAAGAAGCAGCCGACGAAGCTGCTGCCGCTGAAGTTGCTGGACCAAGCCAAGAAGAATTGTTGGCTGAAATCCGTGACTTGTTGAAAAATAAATAAGCCTTATCTTATATAGAAAAAGAGTTGGTAACTAGCCAACTCTTTTTCTATCACATTACTGACTACTCATACCCATTTGGGTTCTTTGATTGCCAATTCCATGTGTCACGACACATATCTTCGATTGTTTTTTCGGTTTTCCAGTCTAACTCTAAAAGAGCCTTGTCTGCATTGGCAAAGCAGGTTGCCACATCGCCAGGACGACGGTCAACAATCTTGTAGGGTACTGGCACACCATTAACTTTTTCAAAAGCCTGTACAAGCTCTAAAACACTTGTGCCTTGACCGGATCCAAGGTTATACGTGTAGACACCTGTGGTATCTGCAATTTTTTCCAAAGCCTTAATATGGCCGATTGCCAAGTCGACAACGTGAATATAGTCACGAACCCCTGTTCCATCCACTGTCTCATAGTCATTCCCGAAAATGCTTAATTCAGGTCGTTTTCCAACAGCTACTTGCGCAATAAAGGGCATGAGATTGTTTGGAATCCCTGCAGGATCTTCACCAATTAAACCTGATTCATGGGCTCCAATTGGATTGAAATAGCGGAGTAAAGCAACGCTCCATTCAGCATCTGCCACGACTACATCTCGTAAAATCTGCTCCAACATCACCTTGGTATAGCCGTAAGGATTGGTCGCGCTAGTTGGCATGGTTTCGATAAGTGGAGAAGGATTATTCAGACCATAGACCGTTGCGCTTGAGCTAAAAACTACTTTTTTCACACCGAACTCAGCCATTACTTCAACCAAGGCAAGGGTGGTCATGATATTGTTTTCATAATACATGACAGGCTTTGCTACAGACTCACCGACTGCTTTGTAACCTGCAAAATGAATCGCAGCGTCAATCTTTTCCTTCTTAAATACAGTTCGCAGAGCCTCCTTGTCTGCTACGTCTAACTCATAAAAGGTCGGAGTTTTGCCTGTTATTTCCTTGATTCTATCTAAGACCAACAAACTTGAATTGGATAGATTGTCCACAATAACAACTTCTTTGCCTAATTTCAACAATTCGACAACAGTATGGCTACCAATGTAACCTGCACCACCTGTTACTAAAATACTCATGATAAACTCCTTTATATCGGTATAGCTTAGACAAAAAAACAGCCTTACAGCTGTTTTCAAATGTTAGAATTTTTTACGCTTGCGAGCTGCTTCTGATTTGCGTTTACGTTTTACAGATGGTTTTTCGTAGAATTCGCGTTTGCGTGTTTCTTGAAGAGTACCAGCTTTCGTAACTGCACGTTTGAAACGACGAAGAGCATCATCAAGTGATTCGTTCTTGCGTACTACTGTTTTTGACATTATTTTCACTCCCCTCAATTTCAAAGTCTAAACTATTATACTTCTATCCCACTATTTTGTCAAGCTGTTTGCAGAATTTTTCTCAATCTCTACCTTACTTTTCTTTTTGAGGCTAACGTGAACTTGGGATTTGGCCTGCTTTTCTTTTTGACTTACAGGCAAGAATCATGCTAAGACAGAATCCTTCATACAAGCCAAAGAAAAGTAGGAAGCAATGGAGGAAAAATTCAGCCGGCAAAATATAAATAACAGGATCCGTATTGGGATTAAAGAGCCAAGTGCTGTCGCCTGCAAACAGTATCTGATGAAAAAGTGTAAAAAATTGATCAAATCCAATCATGAAACCAACCACTCCAATTACGACTGGCACAAGAGCTGCCACGACAAAAACGGGACGATACAATTTTCCATATCCTTTTTTAATTACCTGTTTGTAAAATGAAAGAAAACCAGGCAAACTAATCAGAACAATAGCCTGGGCTAGGTGAAAGAGCCACTTGACTTGCTTAAAATGATGCAATCCATCCGCAGACGAAGGAAAATTCGGCATGGCTAGGACTTGCTCCCAAGGTAGGGTCAAATAGCGCAGAAGGATTGTAAAATTATAGCCAATATCCGCACTTTTCATATAGACAACCTGTTCTAACCCCAGCCATTTCACTTCCAAGGGATAGAGGAGCCAAGCTAGGTAAATCGTAGCCACAACTGCTGTTGATAAGACAAAGAAGAGACTAGCAATCAGTGAACATTTCGTTTTCATCAAACCTCCATTCATCTAGGCTGTTTAAGATATGAGTCGGAGCTACAGGTAAGGTAGCAACCTCTTCTGCTTTTGTGAACCCTGTCAAGACCAAGAGAGTAGGAAATCCATTATCAATTCCTGCTCGAATGTCGGTCAAATAATTATCCCCAACCATGAGGGTCTTACTCCGCTCCGTTCCCAAAATGGACAGGGCATTGTCCATAATAATTGCTTGGGGCTTACCGATAAAGGTTGCTTTAACCCTTGTCGCAGCTTCAAGCAAGGCAATTAAAGAACCTGCCCCCGGTAACAAGCCCCGTTCTGTTGGAATATTTAAGTCGGGATTGGTTCCAATAAAGATAGCTCCCTTTTGAATCGCTAAAGTGGCGCAAACTAATTTTTCATAGGTCAGATCCGTGTCCAATCCAACCACGACATAGGCAGGATTTTCGACGTCTTCTACATAACCTGCTTCAAAGATAGCTGATTTTAAGCCCTCTTCTCCAATCACATAGACCGTTTTTTCCTTGCCCATTTGATTCATATAGTCCACTGTCGCAAGACTGGCCGTATAAATCGTTTCAAGCGGTGTATCAATATGAAATTGCTCGCGTAACATAGCTTGAACCACTTCTGGTCGACGAGTGGTATTATTGGTCACAAAAAGATAGGGAATATTCCGCTCCTGCAAGGCATGAACAAATCGTTCTCCTGCTGGAATACGGTCTTTTCCCTTATAAATCGTACCGTCTAAATCAATCAAATATCCTGTATAGGTCATCTCATCTCCTCATTCAAATCGTGCTTCCCAATGCTCCGCCTGATATGCTTCAAAACAAAGCGCTATTTGTTCGGCTGTATTTTTCGTCAAAGACAGGGGAGGTAAATCCCCCAAAGCAAAATAGCCACTTGCAATCGTTTCTGAATTGGCTTGAAATTGTCCTCCAACTCTTCGGCATAGGTAAAAAATCTTGGTCACATGGTGGGCAGAACGACTAGGATTGCTCTTTGACTTATCCAAAATAGCCACTAATCGTTCCACCTCTACTTCAAGTCCTGCTTCTTCCTGTACTTCTTTGATGACATTGTCCATCGTTGATTGATCGACATCGCACCAGCCCTCATATATCAAGTAGTTGATTCTATTTTCTACATTTTTACACTCAAAATTATAACACAAATCTTGGTATCAAGAAAGAGACCTGAATACTCAAGTCTCCTCCAATCAATCTATCATTCATAGATGATTTTATAAAAGCCAAGGCAGTCTACAATAACTTTTTCTACACGGCTCTCTACAACTGCTCTTGTTAGCCCTTGTGAAAGAGCTACATGTGGTTTATCCATACCTATCATAGTTACTTCTCACTTACTGATTATTTCGAGATTTCTCCTGTCAATATTAGAGCGAAAAGATTTCACCTTTGTTCTAGAAAAACCACATCTGCTCAAACAAAATTATTGTGGAAGTAACTTTTAAAAATTAAAGAAATAAAATATTCGATATATAGCGAATTTGTCAACATGTGTTAAAAATTATAGAAAAATGATGGTCTCATGGAAAATATTACCATCTAAATATCCCTCTGTTTGATTTCAAACATCCATATGGTTGTTAGTTATCAAGGTTGAGAACATCTGTTAAGAATGGTTTTATTTCCTCTTGTAAGTGATGTGTGATCATAATGACAGTTAGATCAGGGTTGCTTAATATTTCTTGTTCAATCACCCTAGATGTTTTTACATCAATCGCAGACGTTGCTTCATCCAGTAGTAGTATCGGGTGTTTTCGAATTAAAATCCGTGCCATTGCAAGCCGTTGTTGCTCGCCGCCAGATAAGTCTACTCCAAATTCACCTACCACTTCATCTAAACCTTGTGACAATTTAGCCACCACATCTGCCATTTTAACTTTTTCAAGTACTTCCCAAAGTTGCTCGTCTGTATATGATTGGCCAAGACAAATATTGTAACGAATAGAGTCTGAGAAAATGAAGAGGGATTGATTGATGTAGCCGATTTGATTTGAAAAATCAACATCTACCTCCGGTGAATATGCTTCTTCGTCTACCCAAATGTGACCTTATGTTGGTTTAAGACGTCCTAATAATAGCTTAAGCAAGGTTGATTTGCCACTTCCGCTTTTGCCAACCAAAGCATACTTCCCTCCAGTATCAAACTGAAAATTCAACTGATTGAAAATCCGCTTCGAACCATAAGTGAAACCAACATTTTCAAACTCAACATATCGCTCTACCGTTGGATAGTCTTCTTCCACCGTCTCTGAGATTTCTGTCACAGTATCTAGCATATCTTTTGTACCGATAATTTTCATGTACAAATCCACCAACTGCTCGACAGCTTGTAAAAATATCCCTAGCATAGCTGGAACCGAAACAATAGCACCAATCAGTAACTCTCCTCTACTAATCAAAAATATAGTAAAGGCAAAAATTAACATTTCAAATAGTTTTTCAACACTTTGTAGAGTTAGTCCACCAAATGCCAGATACTTGCTTATGAGAAACTGTTGATTTTCTTTAGCTTCTTGGCTTCTTTCAATTTGTTCTGACAGCCGGTCAGCCACTCCTAAATTTTTTAAAATCTCATAAGCAGATAAATATTCTTTTAATTTTCCGGAAAATTCCCCTGTGCGAACGGATAATGCAGCATATCCATCGCTGATTTTTTTCCCAAACTTTCCACTTATGGAAAATAGCATAACAGTTGAAAACATAGCAAAAATAACAAATTTCCAACTAATCAAACCTAAAAATACCAAGGAAATGACCGACAAGACTACAGAACTAACAAAACCTGTTATCGGCTCCAATAAATAGACGGATACGACCTCTAATTGGTAAGTATAGATTGCCATGTGGTCGCCTATTTCTTTTTGATAAAACTTCTCAAATGGCATCCGCTCAATGTTCTTACTAATACTGTTCCCCAGATATAATTTCCACTTTCGAGTTAACTTGGCATTGACAATTTTTAATATGGCTCTCAATATTTCAACAACAACTAAGCAAACAACAAGCCAAATAAGATTGAACCAAACTTGACCAGTTCCAGCCAACACCTCATTCAAAATATCTGTCCTTGCATAGACGGTATATACTGCTCCAACTGAGACAATAAAGGTTAAAAAAGCTGATAATGACAAATTAAACTTATCAATTGAAAGAATCTCAACTATTTTCTTCGGCATCCTATACAACCTCACTTTTCCCACTTAATATCGTTTCTTTGCCCGTTATTACACCGTAGAACGGCAAATAATCCTTTTAAAAGTATATCATAAAATTATATTCTCTATACCAAAAGTGGTGCATTATAGCACGCCGTACACATGAAAACTTTCTCTTCATCCTTTTGGGCCCTGACATCAATTTTGAAAAGATAGCTTTTTAAATCAATCATCGTAGTCACCTCATAATATAGTATACCACTTTGATTGATTTTGTCATGATGAATCTAGTTTTCTGAAATCAAAAGTTTCTTCATGCGTTTGACGTGCTTAGCATGATAAACGTTTTTTCATCAGTCGTGTTCGTATAAAGTCAAACCACCATTTTAGGGCTTCATTCTGATGGAACACAAGCAACAAAATCCGTAACCACTGTCCCAAGGGCAACTGAACAATGCAGGCGATACTTCTTACTTTTACGAAAGACAGACTTTCCTATTTTTATGGACTGACAAGAAAATGATGATTCCTTTGGTTCGGTCATAGACATTCCTTCTTTTGATTAGGAGTTGCATAAAGTTAGACTTGCTGTCACTCTTTTCCTCATCATAAAAAGAAGGTTTGATTTTGGTATCACAGAAAAGAAGGCAAAAAAATACCTATAAAATATGGATAATAAACTGATATTTCCTCATAGACTATTCATTAAAAATCTTAAGAACTCTTCTGATATCCAAAAGCATCTCAGAGAGATATAATTGTAGCGTTGCTTGTCTAAAGAAAGTAAAAACGCTACTCAGCAACTACTCACATTTATTGAAAACCGGATTAACCACTATCCAAAGAAGATGGTGAGTTACAAATCTCCTAGAGAATTTTTACTCGCTGACTAACTTGAAGTTGAAATTTAGCTTTCACAACACTCTCCAGTTTTTAACCTCGTTATTAAGAGTGAAAATTTTCAAGAGTTTTACCGCTTATCTTACAAAAAATAACAAAAGACGATAAAGCAACTGCTCTATCGCCAAATAGATTAACTACATCATTACCTTTGGTGGTTCTATCGGTTTGGGAATCGGAATCGGTTTACGAAATTTTGGTTTGGAAGGAGACTTGCAAATACAATGACAATTCCCGACATTTTCAAGTTCTCCTCCTGTAACATGAGTCAACTGACTCACGGTAAGTTCTTTCATCATAAATGATACCTCTTAATAATATCTATTTTTTACATAAAAATTAAGATTAAATAATTCACCACAGAAAAAACAACTAACAAACTATTGTTAAGAAGATGAACAGCAATTGAATCGACAATATTACCTCGACGGGCATAAGCTAGATAAAATATCGCTCCAAGAGCAAAATAGGTAACAAATTCAATCGGATAGACAACATGTAGGATAGCAAATATAGCAGAGCTAACAAGCAACTTCAGCCATTTATGATGTTCCTTAAAGAAATAGTGACTGAAAAAACCTCTAAATATCAATTCTTCCATAATAGGGGCAAAGACACCAATTGCAATATGAAAGGCTATGAAATACAGCGGAAACATCTTCATCACCTGTTCATTTGTTGCAAGCAAGGCCGCATCATTCGCAGATGTTTGATTGCCTGTAACCAGTTGAGTGAGGATTGTCCCACCGATTGCTACGACACGGGTGGCTAAGTAAAAGAGCAAGGCTATCCCAAAATCTTTCCAGCCAAATCTGTATTTTTTCTTACCCGATTTCTTTTGGTACTGTTTCCAAACTATTACGACAATGGATATGGCCACAATTAAGTACCCGATACTCGCTCCCCATCTCATCGGTTCTGCCGTTGTTTCTTGCGTCCCAATCAGCCTCATGGGAAATATATTGATGAGCAGACTGAGCATGATGAGACCGATTAACTTCATGATATTTTTAAACCGTTGCATTGATTATTCCTCCATCTTTAATCCCAAATATTTTATTCCAATTACTACCAAAGACATGTCCAGTCCAACTCCTAAACAAAATAGACTATTCAAATATCGCTCACCTGTTTTGAGGAACATCCCTTTTTTATCCGTTTCTAATGACGTGTTACTAAGAGGGAGGACCTGAGAAGAACAGCCTTTTGTTCCCATCTTATTAAAAGAAACTTCTTCTCTTACTTCCATCACTTCTTTAGAAAACTGAACAATATTTAAAGAAGTCGATACCAATCTTTGGATTTTTTGATTTGTACTCGCTATTTGATGAGAAGCTGATGTAGCGAGTTTATCAGATACTACTCTGTCTTCGGAGAACATTTGTTTCTCACTTTTCTTATCGGTATCCGACATCTCGACTATCTCTTCAGAATGTTTATCGAGCTCATTTTTGAGTTCCTCTTTTTTATCTTTATTATCATTTGGTTGCTCTGGAGCTTTGCCAAGATAAAGATAATCATAAAGTTGTTGCGGAGTCACTCCTCCACCAACCCAACCAGAAATAGGCTTGCCATTTTTTAGGTACAGTACCGTAGGTGTTCTTGGAATCCCAATTGTTTTAAAGACAAATTCTTTAGCTGTATCATTAAAATCTTACCGTCAGTATTATAATACTCCAATCGATTATCAATAATCCGATTAAATTCTTTTAAGTCTAGAGAAAATTGACGGCAATAATAGCAAGTCCCACGACCAAAGTGAGCTGATCACTATTTTACAAAATACTTCTAAATAGATTTCATATTTTTAATTATATTGCAGTATATAAAATTCAATTAAAAATAGCCAGTTCTATGCTTAACTTATTATCTTACTTTTTACTGAATCCTATCTTTATTTTGTTTCTCTTTTATCAACAATCTTTCGAGTACATATAGTCTAAGAATAAATGGTATAAGTATGCAATGTATCCCACACACCATTATGATAAACGATAGCATAGGTATAAAATAAAATATAGCGACCATTGTAGTCGTCAACAATAGTATATTTGATGCAACTTCATCTGAAGCAAATTTTATTATGTACGGAGTTAGGCGATCTAATATTACTGAATCTGGAAAAAAGATTATTTTGCACATCTTGCACCTCCAAACTAATTCTGATATTTGTTCAACCATAATTAATTTTGTAAAATTTTAATATATATAAAAGAGAGGAAAACAACTACTCATATTTTACACAAAAGAGTATTCGTCCTCATCTATTAAATCTCTATCTACTTTCTAATGTAGGAAAACGATAGCAGCTGCAGCTCCCCCTGCTGCACAAATAGCATAAATCTGTGGTGTTGGAAAAGGCACTGTTTACAAACAGAAACTTAAACCTTCAACTGCTCCACCAACTCCTGACAGGAATAAATCTGCCCCATTTTTATCTCCACCTTGGATAATAGATAATTCTTCTTGTGATAAATCACAAATTTTAAAAATAGATTTTCCATCTTAGTCCTACCTCTTTCTCTTTAAATCAATATCACATATGCATAAAATATATCCTACAGCATTGAAAACAATGAAAATATGGCTATAAAATAGAATTAACTTCGAATCCAACCCAAGAAATAGCCTAACTATAAAATAAAGAAGCAATAACATCTGAACAAATTTTGTATATTTCAAAAATTCTTTGAATCGATCTAATGTCTGTTTCAGAGTAAATTTTGTCTTAAGACTTTTATTTAAAAATAGAAAAACAACTATCTCAAATAATGAACTATATAAAGCCAACATTAATAGATTCAAATAACTAATTTTTAAGCTCATACCTAAGATTATTGTTATTAATACTGTCACAGAAATTGGAATAATAATTTTAAATTTAGCCATTGTCTGTCCTTCTACTCATTGTCTAAATCTCTGGTAAACTATTAGTTAGCTCTAATAATTGCCCAAGTTCCGGTACAATACTGAGCACCTAAAATTGCTTCCCCTAAGGTTCCAACAACAGGAAAAACACTACCAGCAGCACCTGCTGCCGTACAAACTGCTAAGACATGAACAAACTCCTCAACTCCTACTTTTTCTCCACCTTCAACAGATGTCAGTTGCTCAATATCCATACGTTTAAATTGTGAGATAATTTGTGTATTCATAATGAATACCTCTTTTTTTATTTTTAGTCTCAGGCTCAGTTCAATCCTGAAGTCTATAATACTTTAATCCCCAAGCTAGTAAGCTAGCAAGTAAGAAACTAATAAAAGCACAAATAAAGCCAATAATCTGTTGATAGGTTTCCAAAGCTGTAAAGCCACGGAAAATACCTAGGCCCCCTAAACAAATAAATAGAAGGATAAACATTATTTGAATTGTTCTAGGGCTTACCACAGGCGAAAATTTTAATTTATTTTCCTGCTCGTATTTTATCTCTCTAATAAAGTAAATATTACTTACCACATTAGCTAAAAATAGAATTCCAAATGCTACCCGAATAAACAGAGAAAGCTTTAATAATTCTCCAGAAAATATTATTACCAAAAAGAAAAAAATAGGTATTTGTCCTGTTATAAAACGCATTATTTCTAATTTTTGTCGTCTAGAAATACTTTTTTTCATGCAAACACTTCCATTCTATGCATTAAAGGTATAATTAACAAGTTAATGCCCCGCCGATACCTCCAATCACAGCCCCCACGGCTCCTGTTCCAATTTCATAAGGGCCTAAAAACACCGTTCCACCAGCTGTTGCCATATAGGCTTCACCGGCACACTTTCCAATACTTGGAGCACTTTATCCCACTTGACCCCAATTAACTTTACCACCCACTACAGTATCAAGATCATTGGAGTTCAAAGAATTAAATTGTTCTACTGTTTTTGTATTCATAATGAATACCTCTTTTTTATTTTTAGTTTCTGTCTTGTTGCAACTTTGACAAGTTTAGTATAACACGATAAAAAATATTTTATTTTTAAAATCTTCAAATGTCTTATTTTCATCATGAAATGTAGTTTTTCAAAAATTTTCAAGAGTTTAATACTTAGTGAAAATCAAAGTTAGCATTTTGGAAACTTACCTAGATGGTTTCGTCAGCAGCTAGCTATTTTTTACTATCTGTTGCATTTGCTGAAAAAACATCCTATTTGACTCACTTAGCCTGCTCTATTTTATAGCAAAAAATGACTAGTTATAGATAAAAAGGCTATTTTTAAAATTAAATGAGTATAAAGAACGAATGACAATCAAAAGGCTTGTCCGCTGGTAAAAGTTTTCAAGAGCTATTAATAGCTTATTATCTACCCGCTTACTGTCCTTCAAAACTGTTAATATCTCCAGTATATTTTCTTAAAATTTTATTGTGTCATAGTTCGTCTGATGATCTGCACCTTGAAAAATATGCTTTATCTCATTTCAGGCTACTCATGGTTTGAAAACTATAAAATCGGTCGTCTACGAAAACCAATTGAGACTGTATTTTCAAGCCTAGAACAATTTGGAATAGAAGATTTACGCTGTCGCAATTTAAGAGCACTAAAATTTAGGGTCGAAGCAATATTGCTCACCTACTCACTCATGCTTAAAACAAGTCATGGGGACTTTGGTTTGAGTTTGAGATACTCTCTAGCTTATGTATTATAATCAACTAGCACAACAGGTTAAATTTAGTAATATGCTAAAAGCTACAGTTGGAAAGTTGAGAAAATGTAATAGACAAAAGTTATTCACTATTCAAAATTAGTTATTAAATTTCATTCCTTGGATTGATATTCAACTATTTCTATTTTTTTTGTATATTCTCATGATGGATGCAGTTATCAACATAATTCCAATCCCTAAAGCAAGCAAAATCATTATGGAATTCACCACAATAGGTACTATTGTAACACGATTGATAAGACGCATTACAGATAGAGACGCCAAGAAAAGGAAAGCGTATGATTCTAGTCTAAGCAAAGACTGCATTTGATTATCAACTGCCCTTAAAAATGGTGGCAACAAAAACAAAGTGAGTATTATAAGAAATATATTAGATGTAATTTCTTCCCCATTGTTAAAAAACAAAATCATGAGCATATTTGTAACAATTATAGTAACTGCACATATAATGAAAGAACTTTTTTTTACCATTTTTCTCACCTCCAACTTTATACTCTTTACTAAACGATGTTATGTTGCAAGTCCATAGCCCATATAAGCTCCTGAAGCAGCACATGTAGCAAGATAAACTGCTCCTGCACCCCAACCAATCGGATTAGTAGCCATAACAACCGCCATTGTTGCTCCTAGGTAAACAGAACCACCAGTAAAAACACGATCCCAATTGGCTCCAGCTTCAATTGCCATCAGTTCTTCTGTAGTAAGTGATGTAAAAACACTTGAATCAAATGTAATTGTATTCATAGTGAATACCTCCTTATATAATTATTTCTATTTTGTCTTGTTGCAACCTTGACAAGTTTAGTATAGCACCTTCTTTTAAAAAATTTTCGCCATTTCCTGAACAGTCATTTAACTTTCCTAAACAGGAAAAATTTTCCGTTTGGTACTAATAACTAATCATTCAAGAATCATATTGATAAGACTACCCAATTTCTAATTTACCATTCGAGACGTTTCAATAACCATTTAAGATTTAAAGCTTCCTTGCTTAGCTGTTCATGACATAATAGACTTGTAAATGAACACGAAAGGACCTATACAAATGACATCCTACAAACGAACATTTGTCCCACAGATTGATGCTAGGGACTGTGGTGTCGCTGCGTTAGCTTCCATCGCAAAATTCTACGGTTCGAACTATTCTCTAGCCCACTTGAGAGAGTTAGCCAAAACGAATAAGGAAGGGACGACTGCTCTTGGGATTGTAAAAGCCGCTAATGAGATGGGATTTGAAACAAGGGCTATTCAAGCAGATATGACCCTTTTTGATATGGAAGATGTACCTTATCCCTTTATCGTCCATGTCAATAAGGATGGGAGACTTCAACACTACTATGTCGTCTATCAAGCAAAAAAAGACTATCTGATCATCGGTGACCCTGATCCGACAGTCAAAATCACGAAGATGACTAAGGAACGCTTTGCCTCCGAATGGACAGGGGTTGCCATTTTTCTAGCCCCTGAAGCAAGCTATAAGCCGCATAAAGATAAAAAGAATGGACTATTGAGTTTTCTTCCTTTAATTTTTAAACAGAGCTCTCTTATCTTCTATATTGTACTAGCAAGTCTCCTAGTCACTCTCATCAATATTAGCGGTTCTTACTATATTCAAGGAATTTTAGATGAATATATTCCTAATCAGATGAAGTCCACTTTAGGAATTATCTCTATTGGCTTGATTGTCACCTATATTCTCCAGCAGATAATGAGTTTCTCTCGAGACTATCTTCTCACTGTATTGAGTCAGAGACTAAGTATTGATGTCATTCTGTCTTATATCCGCCACATCTTTGAATTACCCATGTCCTTTTTTGCCACACGGCGGACAGGGGAAGTAATCTCCCGCTTTACAGATGCCAACTCCATCATTGACGCTTTAGCATCCACCATTCTATCCCTCTTTCTGGATGTCTCTATCCTCATCATCGTTGGTAGTGTCCTTCTGGTACAAAATACCAATCTTTTTTTACTATCACTGATTTCCGTCCCTATCTACATTGCCATTATTTTCATCTTTATGAAACCATTTGAAAAGATGAATCATGATGTCATGCAAAGCAATTCCATGGTCAGCTCCGCTATTATTGAAGATATTAACGGTATCGAAACCATCAAGTCATTAACTAGCGAAGAAAGGCGCTACCAGAAAATTGACAGCGAGTTCGTTGACTATCTAGATAAGTCCTTTAGATTAAGTAAGTACTCTATCCTACAAGGAACTCTAAAACAAGGAGCTCAATTAATCCTTAATACGGGTATTCTCTGGTTTGGAGCTAGATTAGTCATGGATAACTCGATTTCTATTGGTCAACTAATTACCTTCAATACACTGCTCAGCTATTTTACCCATCCTCTGGAAAATATCATCAACCTTCAAACAAAATTACAATCTGCAAAAGTAGCTAATAATCGTCTAAATGAAGTTTACTTGGTTGAATCAGAATTTAGCGATAGTCAGACACTAACAGATAGCCAATTTCTTTCTGGTGATATTCAGTTTGAAGACCTTTCCTACAAGTATGGTTTTGGTCGTGACACCTTATCAGACATCAATCTGACAATCAAAAAAGGCGACAAGGTGAGTCTCGTAGGGATTAGTGGTTCAGGAAAGACGACTTTAGCTAAAATGATTGTCAACTTCTTTGAACCCTACAAAGGACGCATCACCATTAACAATAACGACCTCAAAATGGTGGATAAAAAAGTATTGCGAAAACATATCAACTACCTCCCTCAACAAGCCTATATCTTTAGCGGTTCTGTTTTAGAGAATTTGACCTTGGGTGCTAATCAGATGATTCGTCAAGAAGATATTTTAAGGGCTTGTGAAATTGCAGAGATCCGCCATGACATCGAACAGATGCCTATGGGCTATCAAACAGAACTCTCTGACGGAGCAGGTCTGTCCGGTGGTCAAAAACAACGGATTGCCCTAGCCAGGGCTCTTCTCACCAAAGCTTCTGTTCTCATACTCGATGAAGCGACAAGCGGTCTTGATGTCCTGACAGAAAAAAAGGTGATTGATAACCTGATGACGATGACTGATAAAACCATTATTTTTGTAGCTCATCGACTTAGCATTTCTGAGCGAACCAATCAGGTCATTGTCCTTGACCAAGGAAAAATTATTGAGACTGGCTCTCATCAGGAACTAATGGCTAAGCAAGGCTTCTACCATCATTTATTTAGTAAGTAAGGAGATGCTCCATGAATCCAAATCTGTTTAAAAGCGCTGAATTTTATCAACGACGTTACCACAACTTTGCGACACTCCTGATTATTCCTTTAATCTTGTTCGTTAGCTTTCTAGTAATTTTTTCGCTATTTGCCAAGAAGGAAGTCACTGTCACCTCACGAGGAGAAATTACTCCAACAAAGATTATCGCTTCCATTCAATCAACCAGCAATAACACCATTCTTACCAATAACCTAGTAAATAATCAGCTAGTCAAAAAAGATGAGGTCATCATCAAATACTCTGAAACCATGGAAAGCTCTCAAAAGCAGGCTATAGAAACGCAATTAGCCCTCCTTCAGCGACAAAAAACTGGACTTGAAACTCTCAAATCCAGTTTAGAGCAGGGTACAAATCTTTTTTCAGGAGATGATGAATTTGGCTATGTCAATACGTTTCATAACTTTATCACACAATCACAAGATATCGAACTTGGTATCTCGAAAGTCAATACGGAAGTGAACAACCAAGCCGCTATCGCTAGTAATACTGTCGCAGCAATCGACAATCAGATCAACGCAATCCATCAGCAAATCTCCGAATATGAAGAGCTTCGCCAAGCAATTATCAGTCAAGCTCCCAGCTTATCAGTAGGCAATCCTCACCAAGCTACTCTGAATACTTACTTGTCTCAAGCCCAAAATCCAGCTACAGTAGATCAGTACATCTCACAAATCAATCAAAGTATTTCTAGTCTTGAAAATTCCATTGCTAGTCTCACTATCCAACGTGCAGGTACTGGAAGTATCTCTACTTATGATACTAGTTTGGGAACAAAAATCGAAGTTCTCCGAACTCAGTTCCTACAAACAGCTTCTCAGCAGCTCACAACTGTCGAAAATCAAATCACCGATCTAAAATCTCAGCTTGAACAAGCAACTGTTCGATTGGATAGCAATACCATCAAAGCTCCAGAAACGGGAATTATCCATTTCAATAGTGAATTTGAAGGCAAGAACCTTATTCCAAACGGCAGTGAAATCGCTCAAATTTATCCAAATATTAGTGAAACAAGAGAAGTTCTCATTAGCTACTATGTTCCTTCAGAATATGTCTCATTGCTTGAAAAAAATCAGATCGTTCGTCTCAACCTTGAGAAAATAGGGAATCAAGCAATCACTATTATTGGAAATATCCAATCCATTGATAAGACTGCTACCAAAACAGAACAAGGAAATCTCTTTAAGATTACAGCATTAGCGAAACTTCCTGATAAGGGTAGTACACTTATCCAATACGGCTTGCAAGGACGTGTGACCAGCGTTATTGACAAAAAAACTTACTTTGATTACTATAAGGATAAAATCTTACATCATTCTCAATAAATTCGCCATTCAGGAAATTTCAAAGTCTATTCCAGAAATAGCCACACAATTGATACAATTTTGATTATAATAAAATAAAAATTATATAAAGGAGGTCCTAAAATGGACAAGAAACAAACACTAACACAATTTCCTGAGCTAACCTGTTCTGAACTTCATCACATCTCTGGTGGGAATTGGTGGACGGATGTTTTAAATAGATTTAAACAAATATCCGAAATAAAATTAACTGGAGATATTAACAAACATCAGCTAGGATAAAGTACATTGAAAAGGCATAGAGATTACCCTATGCTTTTTCAATTTATAGCTTACTCAAGACCGATTTCTAAAATTTGGCAAAAAGTGTAATCCTGACTGGTCGTATTAAGGGAGGTGAGGGGATAATGTTCGAGTATTTTCATCACATTATATAGTCCAACTCCTCTATTACTACCTTTTGAACTGGTTCCAAAAGAATAGATTTCTGAGGTATCAATCACTTCTTCTTTCATGGAATTTTCAATAATCAACATCTGTTTATCATCGACCTGCAATAAGGCAATATTAATCTTAGGCACAGTAGTGCCTATTGCTGCATCAATAGCATTATCTAACAATATCGAAGCAATGGTGATAAAATCAACCAACTCCATGCCTCTTGGCTCAAAAACTTCAGGGACCTCTAGAGTGACTGATATGTTATTCTCACTAGCCTGCATAAACTTTGCCGCTAACAGACTTTTTAAGGCTGAGTTTGGAATATTCATCAAGCGACCAATATCATATTTCGGATTCCGCAATCTTTTATGAGAGTCCTTTAATACAGTTTCATAAATTTCCTTGATTTGAGAAATATTATCATCTTCAATACTTAACCGCAAGGTCGTCAACAGATTTGCATAATCGTGTCGAAATCCTCTCACCTCTCGATAAAGCTCTTCGACATGATGACTGTAATTTTCCATATTACTCAGCTGTAAGGTTTGTTGGAGTTGCAATTTCTTTTGCAATTTTTCTCTTACATGCCTATCTAATTGCTTGATAAGGCCCATAAAAATAATTAGATAAACTACTAAAATCAACCTACGATAATCAATAGTCATTATTCCTTCATCATACTCTAAATAGGTTAAAAATTGCATCAAGACATAATAAATAACCATAGCCCAATTTGTGCGGTAGAGCACTCGCTGATCTTTCAAGTCAATCAGACTGGTTTGTAATTTTATAAAATCATACTGTGACCATTTTAGAAAAAGAAAGACAAACACTAGACTTAGTAAAGCACTAAAATAATAAAGACTATCATTTAATGATGAAATCTTTCCTTGCTCCAACAAGGATAAAATAAAGTAAGAATTAATACGATGAAAGAGATTCCACAAAGTAAGCGGAAAAAGACCGTAGAAGATAAGCAATGTTTTAGGCAGTGGCTTCAAAAACACAAAAGATAGTAATAAACAATATAGTGGTAAGTCTAAATAATACAATAAATTATTTGGCATCACCTGCTTCACAGTTGCTAAGATTACTGCTATTAAGACGCGAAGAGCCAGTGCTATGAAAATAGATCGTGAAGAAAATCGGATACGATTGATAGCGAAAAATAAGACGATGACTAAACCATTAGATAGAATAGCTTCGATAAAGTACGGAATAATCTTCATAAATCCTCCTCAATTAATGTAGCTGCTCAATCGATGACAAGGTCCCCTCCATCTTTTGTCGTGCAATCAAACAACTTGCTCCATTAGGAAAATAGAGAAGTTTAGCTTGCCTGTCCACTTTAACAACATTCTTAGGATTGATAGCAAATGAACGATGACATTGTACTAATCTCTTCTCCTGTTTTAGAATATCTGATAAGCTCGCGGTAAATTCCATTCGGTCAGTCTTGGTATAGAGAATAACTCGATGAGGAAGTGGAGAAGTCTCTATATAATAGACGTCTTCAAAAGGATATTGAACCTGAGCATATTTCGATTTGAAATAAAAGGAATCATCAGCTATTGTTTTACCCTCCTTACTTTTTGCATAGAGTAGAGCTGCTTCAATGCGAGATTCAAATTCACTAGCAGATAATTCTTTATCGATATAATCCAATGCCGATACTTGATAACGAAATGATAACGGCATAAACTCAGAGTGAGTTGTTACAAACACAATAATTGCATAGGGATCAATTGCTCGAATCTGTTTAGCAACTTGAAGACCTTTGAGTTCTTCTGACTTTATCTCAATATCCAAAAAAAATACCTGATGCGAACCTCTCTGGTGAATGGAATGAATCAACTGATCAGGCTTTCCAAAAATATCAAAATACGTTGGCTCAATCTGATGTTTCTCTAGTAATGTTTCAATCACTTGCTCAAGTCGGGTTTGTTGCCTAAAATCATCTTCCAATACAAATATATCCATACTAAAAATCTCCTTTATTGAGCCATTGTTCTACCAAATGTTGATAACGACGTCTAGAAAACCGAACTTGACGCTCTCCCTCATACCCAAGAAGAATCGTCTTATTTTGAAGATTAATTTCAGTCACTTTTGAAATATTCACTAAACAATTTCTATGGCATCTAACAAAATAATCTGAATAAAGGCTTTCTATATTTTGAAGTTTCTCTAAAATAGCATAGGTCTTTTTTTCAGTCACAATTTCAATATAGTGTGGTTTTTCCGGATGTGACTTTATATAATAAACATCAGCTATCCTCACCTTCATCGCATGTTGCTTCGTTTTAATCATCATAAAATTCATTGGTTTCCCTCCTTTTAATCAAAGAATATCACAAAACCAATGTTCCATTTGTCCTCAATCCCAAATGGTAATCGAAACATCCTGAATGGCAAGTCATTTCCTATTTAAGAAATTTTAATAACCATTCAGGAAATACCCTATAAGACTAACTAAAATAATGATAAACTAATACATACTAAACTTTGGAAAGGAATAGTTATGATTGAAATTTTTCCAAATTCTTTGATTAGTTTCTTTATTGCTTTAATAACTAAAATATATTTATTAAGTAAAAGAAAATATCGTGATATCAAGATTTCTCTCTATTATCATCCCTATAAATCTCATATTCCTACTACCTATTTTATCATAAAATCAATGTTTTTATCAGCAAATCAGCTGAATTTGTATTTACAAGATATACGAGCTCATTCAGAACTCGCAAATATTATCATCATTGGAAGTCACATCAACTACGAAGAACTTTTCAGAAATCATTATCGAGTGTTTGGAGTCATTGATACCACAGAAAATAAATCTCTAAAGTTTATTAGAGATCAAATTCATTTGTATTTAGACAGTCTATATGATTCAAAGAACGTGTAGGGCTGCAAAGTGTTGGGATGAATTGCTCCAGTCAGGTTTATCTTCTCATAATCATATCTAGCCAATCGTCTACTTTGTGGATCAATATTATTGAAATTGAACAACACTTCGACTACTTTATTAAGATGAGCGAGCTTATCCTGTAAGTCCGTGATAATCAAATCTAGTTGAGCAATCTCTTTAACTAGTTCGTCTTTTACTTCTTGATAGGACTGGCTATTAATCTCCAACTCGACCAAGAGGTTTATTTCCAAATTTTTCCTTGAAACTTGCTAACGTTGGTCGTCTGCATTTCGAAATATGCTTACTGTCATGTGTCAACTGACGAATCAAATCATGCCCTCGCATATAGCGATTCAATCTAGAATTCTCTTTGTTATGAATGACACAAAATCAGAGATTTTAGTGGATCATAAAGTGATGGCTCACTATCCTACCATTCAGGATTTTGGGCAAGCGCAGGTTCTTGGAAACCTTTTGAAGAGGTGATGACATAGGAGTTTCAGATTTCAGTCGATATTTCTAAAAAAATCAACTGAAATCTGAAAAGATAAACGCTAAGCTAGACGAGGCGGATGTAAGGTGCAAGCTTCGCTACTTTTATGAATCTTTTAGTCGAGAGTTACTGCCTGGCGGAATTGTTCTATCAGAGCAAGTACAGAAGGATTTTCAGAAATAGCTAATCTTGTAAATTCTCTAGAAGCATTAAAGGCGGCTAATAGACCAATACGAATTATCTTTTAAGGCTTACACTCAAGAATGCATTCTGGTGTAATGAAAAAAATTTACATTTTAACGCATATTCAGCAAAGTAAAAAAGTGAGTATAGCCATTGTTAACTGTAGCAGGTGAGCCTAATGAAGCACAAGAGGAGACCAAATTCGTCTTCTCTTTGGAACTTTTCGGAGACAAGCTAAAACGGTCTTTTCTCAGACCGTTTGACTATTTAAAGTGAAGAAGATGCGTTTCTTAAAGTTGTCAAAGTTGCTATAGCTAAAAGCATTGCATCTGATGGCTTTGATGAGTTTGTTAACTGATTCAAGTTTAGCATTGAAATAATACCCTACAAAAAGATAGGAAAGATTTCATTCCTGCAAGGCATAAACAAAGCTCCTGCTGAAATATGGTCTTTTCCCTTATAAATCGTACCGTCTAAATCAATCAAATATCCTGTATAGGTCATCTAGTCTCCTCATTCAAACCGTGCTTCCCAATGCTCCGCCTGATGTGCTTCAAAACAAAGCGCTATTTGTTCGGCTGTATTTTTCGTCAAAGACAGGAGAGGTAAATCATCCAAAGCAAAGTAGTCACTTGCAATGGTTTCTAAATTTGCCTGAAATTGCCCATCGATTCTTCGGCATAGGTAAAAAATCTTGGTCACATGGTAGGCAGAACGACTAGGATTGCTCTTTGACTTATCCAAAATAGCCACTAATCGCTCCACCTCTACTTCAAGTCCTGCTTCTTCCTGTACTTCTTTGATGACATTGTCCATCGTTGACTGATCGACATCGCACCAGCCTCCCGGTAGCGACCATAGGCCATCATTTTCTTGCACCAAAAGAATTTTCTCTTGTTCAATAATCGCTGCTCGTGTGTCTAATTTTGGGGTCTGATACCCCGATTCATTACAAAATAAATCTTGTACTGTTTCCAAGGGGAAGCCTGAGGGCTCAACCAACATTTCAGCAGCTATCTGGCGAATTTCTTCAAAGCGTTCGATGTCATAGACATCCTTGCCATAAGCCAGACCTGTCTGTGCCAAGGCCTGCAAACGGATGGCCCATTTGAGCCAGTTATCCTCTGTTGCCATCTCTTTTCTCCCATTTGATCATACCTTGGGCATTGAGCTGGCCTTTGGACCAGATTTCATGGTGGCTGATACCTTCTTCCTGCACAACTTTTGTCGTCACTGTGGCCCCTGGCGCCACTTCTTTTATGTACTTAAGCTGAAAATAGGCTGGCCGATACTGAAGAAGAAAATCATAATCTAGACTCTCATACATCCATTCGAGGTACTTGCTATTGTTCACATGGCCATTTAAGTCTATGTCAAAATACCGCACTCTCTCTCTGCCTCAACAGCTTCTTCTAAGAGGTCATATTTCGGTGCACGTGCTACTTTTTTCACTTTTTCTGATTGATATGGAGCAATCAATTCCTCTGGAACAGGGCTGACCTTTCTCGTCTCAAAATCAATCAAGACAAAATAAGCTAAAATTTTAATCAGTAAAGCTCCTGTTTCATCATAGACATGAAAAGTCCGATAGCAGAAAAACTTATTGTAAGAAATTGCTTCTGTCTCAATCGTAATCGCTTCCTGATAGTGTGGCAATCGAGTGATATCCACTTCATAATCCGTCACCACCCAGACAAGGCCATACTGCTCAAAGATTTCCTTATCTCCGCGCCCTAGAAGATCTGATTGGCGACCAGATAAGGCTAAACAATAGGCTAAAAAGCCTGGAATCTTTAATTCTTGCTTGACATCTACCATATCAAAGGGCAGAGTCAGTGTTTCCTGATAACGTAGTCCCATTAGTCCTCTCCTAGTATAAATCGTTCTGCAACCGTATCCCCAAGAAACAGTCCCTTCTTGGTCATTCGAATACGTCCCTCTGTTTCTTGAAGCAATCCTTCTGCTTTCAACTCTGCTACAACCTGACCATAGAGTCTCTCAAAGGAAGTCTGGAATTTTTCTTCAAATCGTGCAATGGAGACTCCTGTCTTTTTCCGCAAACCTAAAAACATTTCTTCCTCCATTTGCTCAGCTTGCGATAACTGCTCTTCGTGAAGCCTTGCATGACCTTTTTCACGAATGGATTTTAAGTAATGTTGAATCGGCCCACGATTACGATACCGCATACCCTTGATATAACCAGAAGCCCCTGCTCCAAGTCCAAAATATTCTGCATTATCCCAGTACATGAGATTGTGTCTGCTTTCAAAGCCTGGCTTGGTGAAATTGGAAATCTCATAGTGCTCAAAGCCATTTTTTTCCAATTCCTGCAAGATGTACTCGAACATATCTGACTCGACATCTTCATTGGGTAGGTGCAGATTGCCCCTGCGCTGTCGATTCATAAAAACAGTATGGTTTTCTAAAATTAAGCTATACAGGCTCATATGAGGAATGTCAAGTTCTAAGGCTCTTGCTACATTATCCTTGACCTGCTCCATGGTTTGACCTGGTAAGGCATAGATTAAATCAATCGAAATATTATAAAAACCAGCCTCTTTTAAAGCACCAATCGTCTCATAAATCTGAGCTTGATTATGAGAACGCCCAATTTTCTTGAGCATCCGATCATCAAAAGTTTGAACACCCAGTGAAACCCGATTGCATTTGGATTTTCGGAGAACAGCGATTTTATCAGCTGTCAAATCTCCAGGATTGGCTTCAATCGTAAATTCTTCCACTTCCGACAAGTCTAGGATAGCTTCTAGATTTGTCAGCAAGTAATCTAATTGCTCTGCCGAGAGAGCTGAAGGTGTCCCGCCCCCAATATAGAGCGTTTTTAAAGGCGGTAAATCATAGAAACGTACTTCTTCCATGAGAGCAGCTAAATACTCATCAACAGGCTGGTTTTTAATAAATACCTTTGAAAAATCACAATAATAGCAAATCTGCGTACAAAAAGGAATATGCACATAAGCTGAAGTCGGTCTGTTTGTCATGAAGCTATTATACCACACTCACCCCTTTTCGTCAGAAAGAGGAAATGGAAAGGGAGTTAAACAGAAAGCAACTCCTGTTCTTATCCGCTTATAACGTAGCACTCACTTGTTGCGCTTCTGGCATCTCTTGAGCGCAAGATAAAAAGGTCCACCGGACCTTTTCACACTCACCCCTTTTCGTCAGAAAGAGGGAATTGGAAAGAGAGTGAAACAGAAAGCAACTCCTGTTCTTATCCTCCTCTTATAACATACCACTCACTTATTGCGCTTCTAGCAGCTCTTGAGCGCAAGATAAAAAGGTCCACCGGACCTTTTTATTTCTCCAAATGCCAAATATCTTCGTTGTACTGCTCAATTGTGCGGTCACTTGAGAAGAAACCTGCTTTGGCAATATTAACAATAACTTTTTCTAACCAAGCGTCGCGGTCTTCGTAGTCTCTCAACATCCGTTCCTTGGTTTCAATGTACTCTTCTAAATCTAGAAGGGTCATAAAGTAATCATTGTGCCTAAGATTGTCTTGCAATCTCCACAAGCGCTCGTCAATTCCTCCTGCTTGGCGAATAACATCACTGGTAATAAAGTCTACTAAGGGACGAATGGCTTCCTTTTCATAGAAATGATGTGGGTGATAGGTACCATTTGCATAATGATCAATGACCGTCTGACTATCTTGACCAAAGATGTAGATATTATCATCGCCAACTAGCTCATGGATTTCCACATTTGCGCCGTCATCTGTACCAATTGTCAAGGCACCATTTAGCATAAATTTCATATTTCCTGTCCCAGACGCTTCTTTTGAAGCAAGGGAAATCTGCTCTGAAATATCTGCTGCTGGAATGATGAAACTTGCTTCTGTTACATTATAATTTTCAATCATCACTAATTGTAGGTGTGGGCTCACTTCAGGGTCATGCTGAATGACTTGTGATAAGACCAAGATCAAATGGATAATATCTTGCGCGATTGTGTAGGCTGGAGCCGCTTTTCCGCCGAAGAATACGGTCAATGGACGAGCAGGAATATTCCCCGCCTTGATGTCCAAATACTTATGAATGACATATAAAACATTCATCTGTTGCCGTTTGTATTCGTGCATCCGTTTGATTTGCACATCAAATATTGAATCCGGATTGACCTCAACCCCTTGTGTTTTGGCAATATGGCGTTGCAATTTCCGTTTATTGTGGTGTTTAATCTTTTCTAATTCCTGTTTGAGTGCTACATCGTCCTTATAACCAAGCAAGTCTTCCAAGGCCTCTGCCCGACGGTGATAATCACGACCAATCAAGTCATCCAAATAATGGGCTAAACGTGGGTTGGCATGCATGAGCCAACGGCGGAAGGTAATCCCATTAGTCTTATTATTGAATTTATCAGGATACAAGTCATAAAAGGCCTTGAGCTCAGATGATTTTAAAATCTCCGTATGAAGCGCAGCAACTCCATTGATTGAGTAGCCATAGTGAATATCCATATGCGCCATATGTACACGACCATGCTCATCAATGATATTAACTGCAGGATCGTTCTCGATTTCTTTTGCACGGCGGTCCAATTCTTCAATAAATGGTACTAAGTGTGGGACAACTTTATTCAGGAATTCCAGTGGCCATTTCTCCAAGGCTTCAGACAAAATGGTATGGTTGGTGTAAGCTGTCATGCTCTTGACAATCTCCACAGCTTCATCAAAGGCAATGCCACGCAGTTCCAAAAGACGAATCAATTCAGGAATAACCAAGGAAGGGTGCGTATCATTGATTTGAACCACCGCATAATCTGCCAAATCATGCAAGTTTGAACCTTTAGCAATTGCTTCATCAATCAAAAGTTGCGCAGCATTTGACACCATAAAATACTGTTGGAAAATTCGCAAGATTTTTCCTTGGTCTGTCGAATCATCTGGATACAAGAAAAGAGTCAAATTACGGAAAATATCATCCATATCAAAGTCGATACCGTCATCAATGATATTGTCATCAACAGACGCCAAGTCAAAGAGACGAAGACGATTTTTCTTTTCTGTCTTATAACCAGGCACATCAATATCATAGAGTTTTGAAGTCAAGATAAAATTCGCAAATGGTACTTGATAGGAAATCGGAGATTCTGTCAACCAAGAACGTGGTGTAATCCATTCATTTGGAACAGCTGACTGCTGATGATACTGGAATAACTGACGGAACAAGCCAAAATGATAGTTCAAACCAACACCGTCACCACTCAAGCCAAGACTAGCAATGGAATCAAGGAAGCAGGCTGCCAGACGACCCAAACCACCATTGCCCAAAGAAGGTTCCATCTCCATTTCTTCAATCGTAATCAAATCTTTTCCAGCTACTGCTAGCTGGCGTTTTACTTCATCATATAAACCTAAGTTAATCAGATTATTCGACAAGAGTTTTCCAATCAAAAACTCTGCTGAAATATAGTAAACTTTTTTCTTTTGGTCATTGGTGCATTTTGCTTCACTCCGCTGCTTTGTAAAGGCAAGAAGGGCATAATATAATTCCTGATCCGAACAATCTTCAATGCGCTTTGCATACATGGTTTGCACAAAATTTTGTAAATTAATCATTGTTTTTGTAAACTCCTGCCGTTTTCATTTTTTATAGAAATAAATATGCAAATTTTCCACTTTTTTTGGAAACGTTTTCCTACGTATTATACTATATTTTGACCCAAAAGGCAAGTCTTGAGCAAGAAAAAATTTACACCTAAAGATGTAAATTTTTTCAGAATAGCTTACTTAGAAATCAGTGTTTCAAGACCAACTGTCATCATATCTGTGAAGGTTGTTTGACGTTCTTCTGCTGTTGTATCTTCATCTGGATTAACAAGGCTATCTGAAATGGTCATAATGCCTAGGGCTTCTACACCATGTTGTGCAGCAAGGTAGTAAAGGGCTGCTGCTTCCATTTCAACAGCATGAACGCCCATGGTGCCTAACTTGATATTTTGCTCAGCAAAGTTTGAGTAAAAGACATCAGACGACAAGACAGAGCCCACATGCGTGGTCATACCTAATTCTTTAGCAATATGATAGGCCTTGTCCAGCAGATTGAAACTAGCAATCTGTGGGAAGTCATACATAGGCCAATCGTTGCGAATGATGTTTGAATTGGTCGCTGCTGCTTGTACCAAGACCAATTCACGGACATGGACATCTGGATTGAGTGAACCTGCGGTCCCCACACGAATCAAGCGTTTTACACCATAGTCCACAATCAACTCACGCACATAGATAGAAATAGACGGCATTCCCATCCCTGTTCCCATCACGCTCACACGCTCCCCTTTGTAAGTCCCCGTGTAGCCATACATGCCACGAATTTCGTTGAACAACACCGCATCTTCTAAGAAATTTTCTGCGATGAATTTTGCCCGCAAAGGGTCACCCGGTAATAAAATCTTGTCAGCAATCTCGCCAACTTTTGCTCCAATATGAATAGACATCTCTTCTCCTCTTATAAACCTGCCAAGACTGCTTTGATGAAGCCTTTGAAATCTTCCTTAATGCGTGTTGTCACTTCGACGACCTCTTCATGATTGAGTGAACTTTGGAACCCAGCTGCATAGTTAGTAATCGCTGAAATTCCTAAAACTTTCATCCCTGAATGCACGGCCACAATGACTTCTGGTACAGTTGACATACCGACCGCAGAAGCGCCCATGGTTTGGTAGGCACGGATTTCCGCTGGTGTTTCATAAGTTGGACCAGACACACCTAGATAGACACCTTCTTCTACCTGAACACCAATCTTCTCTGCAATTTCTTTCGCTTTGGCACGGTAATCCTTGCTGTAAGCATCTGACATATCTGGGAAGCGTGGACCAAATTCATCCAAGTTTTCACCAATGAGCGGATTGGTCCCAATCATGTTGATGTGGTCATTGATCATCATAAGAGTTCCTGGGCCATAGCCAATACCACCTGCTGCGTTTGTCACGATGATACTATGACAGCCAAGTGACTTCATCACCCGAACTGGGAAAGTAACGACTTCCATTGGATTTCCTTCATAGAAGTGGAAACGTCCTTGAAGAGCCAACACTTTCTTACCCGCCAAGTCTCCATAAACTAATTTACCAGCGTGACCGACAACAGTCGATTTACCCCAGTTTGGAATCTCTGCATAGTCAATGACAATCGCATTTTCTACTTCATCAGCCAATTCGCCCAAGCCAGACCCCAAAATCAAGCCAAATTCTGGCGCTGTAAGCCCTTTTGCTTCCAAAAAGTTCTTTGTTTCTTGAATGTTTTCCATTAATGACATCTTTTTTCTTTCTCCTTAGTTTGATATTCTTTCTTCCACTTCCGAATCTTTGTTCGAAAGTTAGTAAAGGGTGCAACGGTATTGATATGAATCCATTTCCAAACAGACCACTTGCTGGGCGTTGAACTAGCCCATTTTCTGATTTCTGGCTGAAACAATTCCTCATCGGTGTAGCGATTTACCTGCTCTAAGATAGCGCCCACCTCTTTTTCAAACTGCGTCATCAACTCTTGCAAAGAGTAGTCTGCATACTCTCTATAAAATTGCTGATAGAGTCCGCCGAGCTGATTCCACTTAAAGTCTCTATGCGGTGTAATCACGTCAAGTCCTGCCTGCTCATCCTTTTCCCAGCCTTGCAACAGTTTCAACCAACCTAATTGATAGGCAAGCATCTGGGCTGGACTGCGATCCACCCCGTCTAGCAGCAAATCCTTGTCCTGCTCAGAAATCACCGAAAATTCTCCAATAAAGAGGTCGGCTTTTTTCTCTATTTCTGCTAGTAAGGCTGCCTTGGATTCATATTTTTTCATATTATACCAATTTATCTAGGAAACTTTCTCCAATTTGGCTCTTTTCAACGCCAAAGTTATCCGCAATGGTCGCTGAGATGTCCGCAAAATGCCCAACTGGAATACGGCCTGCACCTGTGAGCGATTTTCCAAAGATGAGCAATGGGACATACTCACGGGTGTGGTCTGTTCCGACATAGGTAGGGTCATTTCCGTGGTCAGCCGTAATCATGAGGAGGTCATCTTCACGAAGGTTTTCAATAATTTCTGGCAAGCGGGCATCAAATTCTTCCAAGCAATCGCGGTAGCCTGCTGTATCACGACGATGTCCGTAGACTGCGTCAAAGTCAACGAGGTTGGTAAATGACAGACCTTTTGTAAAGTCTTCATTTTGCAAGGCCTTGATGAAATTATCCACACCGTGGTTGTTAGACTGATTATGACCCATATCGTGGGAAATTCCTGCACTATTGAAGATGTCGTTGATCTTTCCAACACCGTAGGTATCAATACCTGCTGCTTTCAAGTTATCAAGCACGGTTGGAGCAAATGGAGAAACAGCATAGTCATGACGGTTAGCAGTCCGTATGAAATTGCCCGGTGTTCCCACATAGGGACGCGCAATGATGCGACCTAATAGAGATGGACGCTCAAGTGTAATCGAACGTGCGTATTCACAGATTTTATAAAGTTCTTCTAGTGGAATAATGTCCTCGTGAGCGGCGATTTGAAGAACAGGGTCGGCAGATGTGTAGACAATCAACTCACCTGTTTCCATTTGGCGTGGACCAAAATCATCAATAACTGCTGTTCCTGAATACGGTTTATTGGCCTCACGAATGATTTTTCGTCCTGAAAATGCTTCAATTTTTTGGAGAAGCTCTTCTGGAAAACCATCCCAGAAGGTATCAAATGGATCAGTGATATTAAGTCCCATAATTTCCCAGTGACCGGTCATAGTATCCTTTCCACGTGATACCTCTTCTAATTTTGTCACATAACCTGTTGGATTTTCCTCAGCAGCAACGGTTTTGAGCGGTGTAGTACGCTCGATATTGCCCAGACCAATCTTTGCCATATTTGGGACATTCAAACCTGCCGTTTCTGAGATATGACCTAAAGTATCTGACGTCGTATCTGGCTCTCCTGCATTAAAAAATTGATCTGCATCTGGTGCAGCTCCAATCCCTACGGAATCAAGCACCACAACGTGCATACGTTTAAATTTTGCCATTTCTTTCTCCTTTAAATGAATGATTACTTCTATTATAACACAAAAACGCTTTCCTAGTCATTTCTAGGCAAAGCGTTTCCTGCATCTCATCGTTTTTCAAGTAAGCGTGGCCCGTCTGGGTAGCCTACGATAACTTTTGAAATCAACTGGATAAAGAGGCCGTGCTCTACGACACCCACTGTCTGGTCTAATTCATCGGCAAGGACTTCCGCATCGGCAATCTCTTTTAAGTCTAAGTCAATGATGTAGTTTTTCATATCGGTCACGAGTTTTTCTCCGTCTTTCATACGGAAACTTGGGCGATAGCCTTTTTCTTCAAATTTCCGAAAGAGATTTTCAGCGCCATACTGAACCACTTCAACTGGTAATTTAAAGGCTCCTAACGTTTCAACAACTTTTGACTCATCCACAATCCAAATGCAATCCTTGCTATTGACTGCAACAATTTTTTCCATTAAAAGAGCAGCACCACCACCTTTAATCCCATTAAAAGCAGCATCCACTTCATCAGCACCATCAACTGTGATATCTACATAGGCTACCTCATCAATGGATTTTAAAGGAATTCCTAGAGAAGCAGCGTGCTCGGACGTAGCACTGGACGTCGTTACACCAACGATGGACAATCCTTCTTCCTGAACACGGCGTCCTAACTCCTGTACAAAATAATAAGCAGTAGACCCCGTTCCAAGACCCACAATCATTCCATCTGTCACAAATTCAGCAGCTTTTATCCCCACCTGCTCTTTCAAATTTAGCATCTACCGACTCCTTTTAAAACGTTTTCCATTACAGTATACCATTTTACTATCCGTATTGGAAATGAAAATTGCATTTTGAAAAGTCAAAAAAACACCTCTGCTATCACTAGAAAGAGGTGTTTGATTGCTTATTTATCCCCAAGATTGACACTTGGGACAGTTGTTGCGGCATCCGATGTCGCTTGGAATAAATCTACTTTCTCATAACCAAAGATTCCTGCGTAAATGCTGGTTGGGAACCGTTTGATTTTCTTATTGTAGGCTGTCGCAATAGCATTAAAATCTTTACGAGCAACCAAGAGACGATTTTCTGTTCCTTCAAGCTCTGTGATTAAGTCGGACACTTGTTGATTCGAATTAAGTTGCGGATAATTCTCTGTGAGGACGAGGAGTCGAGAAACCGCTGAATCGAGCTGACTTTGACCTTCCTTATATTCGGCAGAACCTTGTTTGCTAGATCCGATTTTAGCACGCGCATCAGCAATAGCTGTAAAGACTTCTGTCTCATGCTCCATTGCTCCTTTTACAGAAGAAACAACGTTTGGAATTAAGTCATACCGGCGTTGCAACTGGGTATCGACATTAGACTGGGCATTTTCAACCTCAGCATAGCTATCGACAAGACCATTGTATTGACCAATGGCTCCCACTGCAACAAAAACAATCGCTAAAATGGGAAGTAAAATATAGAGTAATTTTTTGTTCATCATTTTTCCTTTCTTTTTACGGTCTTTTCGTTTTCTTTTACCATTCAATCGTGAGTCGCAGACATAGGGCACTCGTTAACGACGTAATAGAGAAAAACGAAAGACGACATTACCAACCAGATGAGGCACCGCCTCCGCCTCCGCCGCCACCAGACCAGCCACCACTGCCGGATCCAGATGATCCTGAGGAATGATCACTAGAACTGCTAGAGCTGTTGAGCAACATCCATAGAAGCAAGTCTCCACCACCGCCGCGGCCACCACGACCTCCTCTACCACTGCCCTTTAAGATGATAGCCATGACAATCACGACAATTAAGATTGGAACAACTGCAAAGACAGAATCATCATCGCTATGTTCTTCTTCAAACTCATCCATACGTGCTTGAGCCCTATTTGTTCCATAAAAGGCATCGCCAATGGCATCCACAATATAGTGGACACCGCCGTTGTAATCCCCTTCTCGGAAAAAACTACGCGCGTCCTCTAAGATGCGTCGCGCTTCGACATCTGTCAACACAGTTGCAGCATTATCTGAGGTCTCTATCCGAAACTTACGATCTTCAAGTGCGATGACAAGAAGCACACCATTATTGGTACCTGAAAAGCCGACCTGCCATTTGCGAAACACTTCATTCGCTAAAGATTCGATATCTCCTGAAAGGGAATCTGTCATATAGACCCCGACCTGAAGTTGCTCGGTCGTTGATTTCCAAGCATGATTCTCACTATCAATGGCTTGAATGGTGTCACTTGATAGGGAATGGGTCTCATCTAGCACCGTTGACTCTAGCGGTCTATCAGGGACTTGGGCATACACGGAGGGAGTAAACAGCAGGAACATCAGAGGGATTAGGAACAATCCGACAATCCAACGTACACCTTTCTTCATAGGAACACCTCCTTTGTATTATTATAGCATATTTCCCCTATTTATTTAAGATTTGTGCTATGTTTTCCTGTAATCTTGGAATGAGCTCCGTTTGAAACCAAGGGTTTTTCGCCTGCCAGATATTATTGCGTGGAGATGGATGCACGAGCGGTAGATACTGTGGTAAATAGTCTTCATAGGCTTTGACTGTTTCAGTCAATGTGCGTTTTCGTCTGTCTCTCAAGTAATATTCTTGCGCATATTGACCAATCAAGAGGGTCAACTCAAGCTGGGGCATCATCGAAAATAACTCTGGGTGCCATTTTTCTGCGAACCCCTTTCTCGGTGGCAAATCGCCTGATTTTCCCTTACCTGGATAGTAAAAATCCATGGGTAGAATTGCAATCTGTCCTGACTGGTAAAATCTCTCCTCATCCACACCTAACCAAGCACGCAAGCGCTCCCCACTCGGATCTGCAAATAGCCGACTACGCTCTTGCGCCTTCAAACCTGGTGCTTGACCAACAATCACAATCCTTGCCCTGCTGTCTACCTGAAACAAGGGCTGAATCCCTTTTTCTGTATAAGCTTGATTGTCTGGGTCTGCCATGATGGCTGCACGTATTTCTTCTAAGTCTAGCATGCAAACACCTCCTTTGTAAAAAGGGGCTGGACTTGAGCCCAACCTCCTCTTTAACCTATCATTTATGATGACTTATTTGACCAATTCATAGATTGCTTCTGCGTAAATAGCAGCTGCACGCATGAGGTCTTCTACATCCGCAAATTCATTGGCTTGGTGCATAGTATCTGTATAACCAGGGAACATAGCGCCGTAAGCCACACCACGTTTCAAGAGACGGCCAAAGGTTCCACCACCGATGACTTGTTCATGACCATGTAAACCTGTTTGACGTTCGTAGACATCCAGCAAGGTCGCCACCAACGGATCTTCCATTGGGACATAGTGCGGAGTATGACCGTGTTCTGATAAGGTTACATCTGCTACCGACAACTCCTTCAAGACTGCTTGAATCTCTTCTGGACTTGTGCCTTTTGGATAACGGAAGTTAAGCGCAATGGTATTGTCAGTAGCTACTTCATCAAAACGGAAAACACCTGCATTCATAGACAGTGCCCCCATTTTCTCATCTGTATGTGCCACTCCAAGCGCTTCACCCTTGTGGTCTTCAAACAAGATTTGTCCTGCAACTGCAAGGTAATCCTTAGCTGGTCCTGCAAAATCAAACTGGTTCAAGAAGCGAGCAAGATAAGTTGCCCCATTCACGCCAGATTGTGGAGATGCTCCGTGAGCTGATTTTCCAATAATGGTCACTTTGTACTTGTCATCTTCTTCAACAAGTTCAAATGCGACCTTGTATTCTGTCGCAAAGGCTGCCAATTTAGTTGCTAGGTCTGGCAAGCTACCTGATACGAGGGCTGTTGCAGACTCTGGCACCATATTTTCACGCAAGCCGCCTGTAAAAGTGTGCAGACGTGCTGCTCCGCTATTTTCTCCAGCGAAATGAAGATACTCGGTCATATTTCCTTTTTCACCATTGATAATCGGAAACTCAGCGTCTGGTGAGAAACCAAAATCAGGTTCTTTGACACCACTATGCTCAAAGTAATAATCCATATCCGCCCAACCAGATTCTTCATCTGTTCCCACGACAAAGCGAACTTTCTTGGAAATCGGCAAGCCTAATTCCTTAATGATTTTGAGACCATAGTAGCAAGCCATGGTTGGTCCCTTATCATCGCTTGAGCCACGTGCATAGAGTTTCCCATCTTTAATGGTCGGCGTATAAGGATCTGTATGCCAGCCGCTTCCTGCTGGCACTACATCCATGTGGGCAAAGATACCAAGGACTTCATCACCGTCACCGTACTCAAAATGCCCAGCATAGTTGTCTACGTTCTTAGTTGGATAGCCGTCACGCTCCGCAATCTCTAAAAATTTGTGGAGGGCTTTGACAGGTCCAGGTCCAAATGGATGTTCGGCATCTGCTAGGCTATCGTCTCTCTCGGAGTTGATTTCTAGCAAACTAAACAAATCAGCTAGTAAATCCTCACGGCGTTTTTCCACCTCTGCTTTAAAATCAATTGTCATTTTTTTCTCCTTTTCAAGTATGAATTGATACCATTCTATCATAAAATGAAAGAGATTTCATATATTTGACAAGAAAAAGACGGACATGCAAGAGGAAACATGCGAGAGTTGAATTCTAGGGAAGAAATTTTCAATACAAAATACCAGACTTAGAGCCGAGAGAAAGCAGATTCAATGAAAAATTGCCCTCTATGCTCTGAACTCTATAGAAAAAGGTTGGTGACCTAACCTTTTTCTATAACTCTATTACATCTCATTAAAATCCCAGACATCATCCACCCATCCTTGGTAGAAATCAGGCTCGTGGCAGACCATGAGAATCGAACCTTTATAGGCTTGCAGGGCACGCTTTAATTCATCCTTAGCATCGACATCCAAGTGGTTGGTCGGCTCATCCAAAATCAAGACATTGTTTTCACGATTCATCAAAAGACAGAAACGCACCTTGGCCTGCTCTCCTCCTGATAAGACCTGAATCTGGCTTTCAATGTGCTTGGATGTCAGACCGCAACGAGCCAAGGCTGCACGGATTTCCGCCTGATTGAGGGCAGGAAAGGCGTCCCAGACTGCTTCGAGTGGTGTTTGACGGTTACCACTAGCTGCCTCTTGTTCAAAGTAACCAATTTCTAGATACTCTCCCTGCTCAACCTGACCACCTAAGGACGGAATCAAGCCTAATAAACTTTTTAGCAAGGTAGATTTTCCTATCCCATTCGCTCCGATAATGGCAATTTTCTTATTGCGTTCAAAGGTCAGATTTAGTGGCTTGCGATTGAGAACACGGTCATAGCCAATTTCCAAATCTTTGGTCTGAAAGATAAAGCGACTCGGAGTTCGTGCCATTTTAAAATCAAAGGACGGTTTTGGTTTCTCAGCCTGTAGCTCAATAATCTCCATTTTATCAAGTTTTTTCTGGCGAGACATGGCCATATTACGGGTGGCAACACGAGCCTTATTACGGTTGACAAAGTCCTGAAGGTCGGCAATTTCTTTTTGCTGACGCTCATAGGCTGCTTCTAACTGGGCACGCTTCATGGCATGTACTTCTTGGAACTGGTAATAGTCACCTGAGTAGCGCGTTAATTGTTGATTTTCCACATGGTAGACAATATTAATCACGTCATTTAAAAATGGAATATCATGGGAAATCAAAACAAAGGCATTTTCATAATTTTGCAAATAGCGTTTGAGCCAGTCAATATGCTCCGCATCCAAATAGTTGGTCGGCTCATCAAGCAGTAGAATATCCGGTTTTTCAAGCAAGAGCTTGGCTAATAAAATCTTAGTCCTTTGTCCACCAGATAACTCCGTAACATCGCTATCCATCCCAAAATCCATGACTCCTAAAGCACGAGCCACTTCATCAATCTTGGCATCCAAGGTATAAAAATCACGACTTTCCAAGCGATCTTGTAATTCCCCAACTTCTTCCATAAGGACATCTATGTCAGCATTTTCATCTGCCATAGATAGGTAAATCTCATTGATGCGCTCTTCTGTCTTAAACAATTCATCAAAAGCGGTTCGTAACACATCACGCACAGATTGCCCTTTTTCGAGTTTCGCATGCTGGTCCAGATACCCTGCTGTAACATAGCGGGACCACTCAACTTTTCCCTCGTCTGGATGCAATTGACCTGTCACAATGGACATGAAGGTTGATTTCCCTTCTCCATTTGCTCCTACGAGTCCGATATGCTCGCCTTTTAAAAGGCGAAAGGAGACATTTTCAAAAATGGCACGATCTCCAAAGCCATGACTTAAATTTTTTACTTCTAAAATACTCACGTTTTTTCCTCTATCATCTATACATCAAAGGAAGTTTGAGACGGTGATTGGGTCCCAAACTTCCCTTTATGTTATTGTTCCATTACAAGCTGACAATTGCTCTAATCAATACCAATCTCTGCTCTCACCACATCAGCAATCGTATCAACATAGTAATCCACTTCTGCATCGGTCGGAGCTTCTGCCATAACTCGTAAAAGCGGTTCTGTTCCACTTGGACGGACAAGAATCCGACCATTACCAGCCATTTCATTCTCCATTTTTTCAATAATTGCAGCAATTGCTTCAACTTCCATCGCCTGATCTTTCATGCTATTTTCAACACGAATATTGACTAATTTTTGTGGATAGATGGTGACTTCACTAGCCAATTCAGACAGGTTTTTCCCAGTTTCTTTCATGATTTTGGTCAATTGAACAGCTGTCAACTGGCCATCTCCTGTCGTATTATAATCCATAAGGATAACGTGACCAGACTGCTCACCGCCGACATTGTAGCCTGACTTGCGCATTTCTTCGACCACATAGCGGTCACCAACAGCCGTTACAGCTTTAGCAATCCCTTCTCGGTCCAAAGCCTTGTGGAAGCCAAGGTTTGACATGACTGTCGTTACAATGGTCTGTTGCGCCAGTAATCCACGATCTGCCAAGTATTTACCGATGATATACATAATGCGATCACCATCAACCAACTCACCTTTTTCATCAACTGCAATCAAGCGATCGCTATCTCCGTCAAAGGCTAGACCAATTTGACTGCCTGTTTCTTTAACTAACTCCTGTAAGGCTTCAGGGTGGGTTGAGCCGACACCATCATTGATATTTAGACCGTCTGGTTTTTCTGCCATAACAGCTAATTGCGCACTCAAATCTGCAAAGACCTGACGAGCAGAGGTACTGGCTGCACCATTTGCTGTATCAAGAGCTACCTTCATTCCCTCTAAATCAAATCCTGTAGAAACAAGAAATTCCTGGTATTTTCTAAGACCTTCTGGATAATCGACCACATCTCCTAGACCTTGAGCAGACGGACGAGGTAGGGTATCTTCTTCCGCATCAAGGAGTGCTTCAATTTCTGCTTCTAATGCATCATCTAACTTAAAGCCATCACCTGCAAAGAATTTGATTCCGTTATCTTGGGCAGGATTATGGCTCGCTGAAATCATAACCCCTGCGCTTGCTTTTTCAGTCCGCACCAAATAAGCCACGCCTGGAGTTGCAATCACACCTAGCTTGTAGACATGAATCCCAGCAGACAAAAGGCCTGCTACTAGGGCTGCTTCTAACATTTGTCCTGAGATGCGCGTATCACGGCCAACGAACACCCGTGGTGTTTCGGTTTCATGTTGACTCAATACATAGCCACCAAAACGGCCTAGTTTAAAGGCTAATTCTGGCGTCAATTCAACATTTGCTTCTCCACGAACACCGTCTGTTCCAAAATATTTTCCCATTTTTATCTCTTTTCTTTCTTATTTTGTTTTTACGATTGTCGCTTGTAGGGTTGCATCATCTTGTGATAAGACGACAGGTAAGACATTTCCTTTATTGTCCACCGCTTGAATCGTTGCTGTACCTGAAAAATCATCAGATAGTTCATCTGCATCTGGTACAACCGCTTCAATTCGTTCAATGTGTGACATCGTATCTTCATCGGTTGTCACTTTCACAGAAGATACATTGACCGTTACTTTAGATAAGCTGTACCCCTCTGCCAATTGATTATTAGTAACGATTCCTTGAACCGCATAATTTTTACTAACTTTTTTTCCAATTTTAACGGTTATATTTTCTGGATTTAACTTCGCTTTTACACCCGTTGGCAAATTAGAAGTGACCAAATCTACAGTATGCGTACCGCTTGTCAAATTACTCAAATCTGCGCTGACCAAAAAAGTCCGAGTTGCTTCATCTGTTTCGCGTTGCAAAATAACTCTATTTGAGCTGGTTAAGGCAACTGAAACAGTGGAAGAAAAGCCTGAGATAAAATATTTCTCACTATCGTATTTGATTTCAATCGGTACATTGCTAAGAGTATGCGTGTACGTCTCTGATTCCGTTACTTGTTTGACTGGCTTTGAGGCCGAGATTGAATTTTTATAGTTGGTCGTTGTTGCATAAAAGAATAACACAAGTGCCATCAGAGCAGATAGCAATAAATGAGCGACTTTTTTTAACTTATCTTGCATTCTTTCCACCCCTAAGCGACTTAGCCAACTCTTTTTTTCCACTTCTTCAGGAATAAAGAGACGCCGTAGCTCCTCTTCAAAGTCTTCGATACTCAACCCATGCTTAAATAAGCCATTATAGGCCACAGAAATATTTCCAGTTTCTTCAGAGACGATAAAAACAAAGGCATCTGATACTTCTGCTAAACCAATTGCAGCCCGGTGTCTGGTACCGAATTCCTTGGAAATTCCTGCACTTTCTGTCAACGGCAAATAAGCACAAGAGACCGCTATTTTATTTTCTTGAATAATCACAGCTCCATCATGTAGTGGCGTATTTGGAATAAAAATATTGATAAGCAATTCACTTGAAATATCTGCATTAAGAGAGATTCCTGTCGCGCAATACTCACGTAAGGTTTGTGCCCGCTCCACTGCTACGAGAGCTCCAATTTTTCGGGGGGCCATATAGGAAACTGATTTGACAAACGCCTGAATCAACGCTTCTTCTGCACTTAATTCTACACGCGCAAACAATTGAGTCGTACGCCCAAGTTTTTCCAGACTAGTCCGAATCTCAGGGGCAAAAATCACCACAGCAGCAATAACCCCATAGGTAATAACCTGATTCATCAGCCAAGAAATGGTTTGAAGTCCGAGTAGCGTTGCCAAAATTTGGAAGAATAAAAAGAGAAAAACCCCGCGAACTAAGGTCATAATTTTGGTGCCTGCTAAGGCCTTACTAAAACGATAAATGATATAGCTGACTAGTGTAATATCAACTAGGTGCAACAGGGCTGCCCAAGGGCTGACTAATAGACTGGACCAATAATTGACATCGAGTAACTGGTTGAGGTTAAGCATCTACTTCACAAACTTTCTATATTCTTACTGTTCACATTATACCATACTTTGAAGCAAATTTTATGAAAAGACCATCGATATACCCCCTCCAAATTGTCATTCTTTTTTATCTTATCCTTAGGAATATGGTGAATCCACGAACACAGCTACGTATGCACCTCTTTTCAGCATGCTTACGCTATCGCCATCTCCACTCTAGAAAAAAGGCGTGTTTTATGATAAAATAAATCCATGATGAAACTAAATACAGCTTTCGGGCTTCTTGCAGGAAAAACATCTCAAGCGATCCTCAGTAAGCTAGGACGCGGGACTACACTGCCAGGAAAAATTGCCCTCCAATTTGATAAACACATTTTAAACAGCCTTGCAAAAGACTATGAAATCGTCGTCATTACAGGGACCAATGGGAAGACACTGACAACGGCATTGACGGTTGGCATTTTAGAAGAAGCCTTTGGATCCGTAACAACCAATACCAGCGGCGCCAATATGTTAACCGGGATTACCGCTACTTTCTTGTCTGCTAAGAAAAATAAGAATGGAAAGAAAATTGCGGTACTTGAAATTGACGAAGCTAGTCTAGCTAAGGTGACCGAATTTATTCAGCCAAGTTTGATTGTCTTTACCAATATCTTCCGCGATCAGATGGATCGCTACGGTGAGATTTATACAACCTATCAGATGATTGTTGACGGAGCTGCTAAGGCACCTTCCGCCACTATCCTTGCAAATGGGGATAGCCCACTCTTTCATTCGACCAAGTTAATCAATCCAGTAAAATATTACGGCTTTGCAACAGACGAACACGAGCCACAACTCGCTCATTACAACACCGAGGGAATCCTCTGTCCGCAATGCCACCATATTTTGCAGTATAAGATGAATACCTATGCCAATCTTGGTAGCTACATTTGTCTGTCTTGTGGATTTGCCCGTCCTGACTTGGACTACAAGCTCACCGACTTAAAAGAAATTACGCATGTATCTTCTACCTTCGTCATCGACGGTCAAGAATACAAGATTAACATCGGAGGCCTCTATAATATTTATAATGCCCTTGCAGCAGTCAGTGTGGCAGAATTTCTAGGTGTAACTCCTGATATTATCAAAGCTGGTTTTGATAAGAGTAAGGCGGTCTTTGGTCGTCAAGAAACCTTCCGCTTAGGAGATAAAGAGTGTACTCTCGTCTTGATTAAAAATCCAGTCGGTGCAACACAGGCTCTTGAAATGATTCACTTAGCTCCCTACGAATTTAACTTAGCTGTCCTACTCAATGCTAATTACGCAGACGGTATTGATACCAGTTGGATTTGGGATGCCGATTTTGAACGAATAATGGACATGTCCATTCCTCGTATCATCACAGGAGGAGCACGAGCATCTGAAATTGCACGAAGACTACGGGTAACAGGCTATACAGCAGAGGCGATTGAACAACATGAAGCAATTCCAGATGTTCTGTCTGCTATTGAAAGCAACCCTACCCAGCATACCTACATTCTTGCCACCTATACTGCCATGTTAGAACTGCGCGATATTCTTGCGCAACGGCAAATCGTTGGAAAGGAGATGAAATAATATGGTGTATACATCACTCTCAAGCCCAGCTAATGACTATCCCTATCAGCTCAACATTGCTCATCTCTACGGCGATTTGATGAATACCTACGGAGATAATGGAAATATCCTTATGCTCAAGTATGTTGCTGAAAAATTAGGGGCGAGTGTTCAAGTAGACATCGTATCGTTAGAAGATCAGTTTGACAAGGATTTTTATGATATTGCCTTTTTCGGTGGAGGACAAGACTATGAGCAGTCTATCCTTGCAAAAGATTTGCCAACTAAAAAAGATGCACTCGCTGAATTCATTGAAAATGACGGGGTGGTTCTTGCCATCTGTGGTGGCTTTCAATTACTTGGACAATACTATATCGAAGCAAGTGGCCGCAAAATTGATGGGCTAGGCATTCTTGGTCACCATACGCTCAACCAAGTCAATAACCGCTTCATTGGAGATATCAAGATTCATAATGAAGAGTTTAATGAGACCTACTATGGTTTTGAAAATCACCAAGGACGAACATTTTTAGCCGACAACCAAAAACCACTTGGCCGAACGATTTATGGGAATGGAAATAATAACGAAGACGGCGGTGAAGGTATGCACTACAAAAATACGTTTGGAAGCTACTTCCACGGTCCAATCCTCTCACGCAATGCCAACCTCGCTTACCGCCTCGTTACCACTGCCCTCCGCAATAAATACGGTCAGGACATAAAATTTCCATCTTATGATGACATTCTAGCTCTTGAAAAACCTGAAGAATACGGCGATGTCAAAAGTAAGGCTCGTTTTGAAGAAGAATAGGAGATTCTCAGCTGCACTACATTATCGTCCTACTACTAATCCTCCTCATTGCAGGCCTGTCTCTTGCCAATATGGCAACGGTCAAGGTTAGCTATCTCTTTGGTTCTTTCCAGTTACCTCTTATCATTTTGATTCTGATTTCAGTCCTGCTTGGTGCCATTATCGCTAGTCTTCTTGGCATGGGAAAACACTTCTCCATCAAAGGTGAGCTAAAACAAACCCAGAAAGAATTGGAAACTCAAAAACAAGCACTAAAAGAACAAGCTAAGCAAGAAGTACAAACAATAGAATAAGACCACGATAAAATCCCCCTATCATTCAGGATAGAGGGATTTTATCGTGGATTGAGAAAGGAATAGGACAAGGCAAGGAGCTACAGATAGAACTGGCGTTAACTGAGGATTACTCCATAATCCCTATTTCCAACCTTCAACAGTCTACTGGACTATTGAAGCAAAGCGACTTATACTCGTCAAAAATCAAAGTCTGACGTCGTTAACTCACCTTGCTGAACTTCAGTTCTAGCTACGATTTCGTTGCCTAGTCAGATTTTGATTTTTATAGAGTATAACGATGTCCTAATTTTTATTCAATTCACTATATTTTGCTTGAAAGAACGACAACTGCTGAGCTTCTCATACTCTATTCATATCAACAGTAGCCTTTTTCGATACGTTATAAAATCGTGCAAACGCAAACAACTTCCTTCTCAGTTTCATTGCTAACTTTTGAGTTTACGGTCTCAACAGTTCCGTTATGTGAGAGACTAACAAACAGTCCTTCGCTGACCCTATTTCTAACCTTAACAGTCCGCTGGACTGTTGAAGCAAGGTGAGTTAACAGCCGTCAGTTTTTGATTTTTGACGAGTATTATTTGCAATAATTTCTTGTCATTACCTCCCCTATTTCTGCAAATCCAAGTTTAAAAATCTATTGACAAGAAAATTTTTCTATGATAAAGTAAGCGTATACATATCCGGAGGTAATAGGAGAATGAACAACTAAGTCTATTGGTGAACGTTTGAGTACGGAAAATGACGTAGCCTTGCTACAGTCTTTTGCGTGCCGACATACTTTCCCTAGTAGACAGATAGTGGTTTGTATCTCTTTTTTTGCATGGACTTTTTGGGTCTCACCCTCTTTTTAAAAGGAAGCATTTGATACAAAACTCCAGCTCTACTAGCTAAAGTAGGGCTATTTTTGCATCTTGAAAGAGCGGTTTCTAGCTTCTTTTCAAAAAGGAGGATTTATGTTACAGATTAAACACTTGACCATGACTCATGAAAAAGATTTGACGGATTTGGTGACTGACCTATCTCTAGTCGTAAATAGAGGGGATAAGGTTGCTCTGATTGGAGAGGAGGGAAACGGAAAATCCAGCCTCCTCAAATGGATGATGAAAGAAGAGTTGGTTCAATCCTACATTCAGTTTACAGGGCAGATTTACCGAGATTTCGTCTATTATAGCTTTATTCCCCAGCAGTTACCAAAGCGACTGGAAACACTCACGCTCAACGATTATTTCTTTGGTCCAAGTGAGAGGAACGTGGACTATACTGCCCTCTACCGCTATGCCAAGGAATTGCAATTTGACAGCGAGCGTTTCGCAGATGCACAACTGCTTTCAGCCCTATCTGGTGGGGAAAAATTAAAAATTCAACTCATCAAAGAATTATCTCTAGAAACAGACATTCTCTTTCTCGACGAACCTTCTAATGATTTGGATTTGGCAACCCTCAAATGGCTAGAACGATTTATCCAACAAACTCCTAAAACCGTAATTTTTGTCTCTCACGATGAAACCTTTTTACGTCAAACCGCTACAAAAATCGTCCATTTAGAACGCATTAAAAAACGCCAAGTAGCACGGACAACAGTTCAAACACTGAATTACGCTAGCTACGCTCAAGGGCGGGAAGACCAGTTTCATCGTCAGCTCAAGCAGGCTCGCAACGAACGCTTGGAACATCAAAAGAAACTGGCACGCCACCACCGCATTCACCAAAGCGTTGAACACACTGTCCGCAATACCCATGACGCAACCGCAGGACGACTAATTTCCAAAAAGATGAAGGCTGTCCTTGCTCAAGAAAAACGCCATGAAAAAGAAGCAGCTGCTATGACAGAGATTCCGACTCAGGAAGATCACATTCGCCTGTATTTCAGCGAGATAGAGAGCTTGCCAGTTCACAAACCCATTATCGAACTAGTTGACTATTCTCTTCAAGTAGGAGATACAATCTTAGTTCCGAGTGTGCATTTTCGCTTTTTGACCCAGGAAAAGATAGGTATTATCGGCACAAATGGTGCTGGAAAATCGAGCCTCCTCAAGCAAATCTATCGTATGTTACAAGAGCAAGCTAGTTATTCGATTGGCTATATGCCCCAGAATTATCCAGACCTGCTTGATGCAACTGCTTCACCACTCGATTTTCTGACACATTCGCCTGATAAAAAAGAGGAGGAACGAGTCCTCACTCATCTGGCTAGTCTCCAATTTAGCCGAGAAGAGGCTCGCCATTCTATTTCCTCTCTATCTGGTGGTCAACAAGCCAAGCTACTCCTACTAAAAATGGTCCTAGAGGCCAGTCCAGTTTTATTACTCGATGAGCCTACACGGAATTTTTCGCCGACTTCCCAACCTCAAGTACGGCAACTCTTTCAGGATTTTGAAGGAGCAATCCTAGCTGTATCCCATGACCGAACCTTTCTTAAAGAAGTCTGCGATAAGGTTTACCTGCTGGATCAAAATGGATTGACTGAAATTCGCAAGGACGACCTATAATTGGAATGCAAAAAGCTGGGAATTTCCCAGCTTTTAGCCATGCTTTTCTTGCTTCATTTTCTCACGCTCAAGGCGAAATTTGCGATTTGGATTGAGTTTATTGAAGAGTTCCTCTAGTTTTTCTGCATTCCAAACATCGGCTGCCGAAACAAAATTTCCATCCTTATCCTTATAGGATATTGGTTTGTCACCCATAATAAAAACCTCCATTTTTTAGATTCCAAAGAGTTCGTAAAATTCATTTCCACACTCTATCATCACCATCGGTAACGACACCACATTCGTAAGCCTGATAGGTAGGGTACTGTAGCTGTCATGACATTCAGAAAGTCATTCGATATTAATTTAGTAATACCACTAACTACGTTAGTCTTATCTCCAACCTCCAAAGGTTCCCCAAACCTTTGGAGCTAATGAGAGGATTAAGCAGATCGCCATAACGACTGCCGTCCACATCCATTCGTTACAACACGTAGTCCAACCAGTCGGTATTACGGACGAGTACAGATAAATACGATTGATTAGCAAGCGTTACGACGTGAGGAACGGCATTCGATATTAATCTAGTAATGCCACTAACTACGTTAGTCTTATCTCCAACCTCCAAAGGTTCCCCAAACCTTTGGAGCTAATGAGAGGATTGAGCAGATCGCCATAGCGAATAGCATTCCAGACGTTACGACGTGAGACAAGAAATTCAATACTAATTTCTTGTCGAGCTAGTAAGGGGCTTAGGCAAAGTCTCATAGGATTTGCCGTCCACTCATTAGATAGCATCCATTCGTTACGACACGTAGTCCAACCAGTCGATATTACTGGTTGGACGGAGTTAGTAAGGTTGGTAGGTAGACCACCCTAGTGGCTACCGTAGCACATCAAGTCATTGACTTAGATGTGCTTCCAACGTTAATCCACAAACTCAAATTCAAATGTGCCGATTCGGACAATGTCGCCATCCTTAGCACCACGAGCACGGAGGGCTTCATCGACTCCCATACCACGCAATTGACGAGCAAACTTCATGACGGACTCATCGCGATCAAAGTTGGTCATAGTAAAGAGTTTTTCCAGTTTCTCACCAGATAAAATCCAACTTGCATCGTCCGCACGACTGATGTCAAATTCTGGTTCGTCTGGGTTAAAGCCATAGTAGGCTTCTTCTGCTTCAAAGTCTGCCTCATCGTACAAGAGGAATTCTGGGGTCTTATCAAGCAATTCAGCCGTTGCTTCTAACAGATTTTCTAGACCTTGATGTGCTAGCCCAGAAATCGGAAAAATTTGAGGCAGTTCATCAAACTCATCATAGTTGGCTGCTAATTTTTGCCTGAATACCTTCAAGTTTTCTTCCGCATCTGGCATATCCATTTTATTGGCTACGATAATCTGTGGACGTTCCATAAGGCGGAGGTTGTATGTTTCTAACTCATTATTAATTGCGATATAATCCTCATAAGGATCTCGCCCCTCACTGGCAGACATATCAAGAACGTGCAGGATGACTCGTGTGCGTTCGATATGGCGGAGGAACTGAGTTCCCAGTCCCACACCTTGGCTAGCTCCTTCAATCAAACCTGGTAAATCAGCTACTGCAAAAGATTCACCTGATTTGGTACGTACCATACCAAGATTTGGCACAATGGTTGTGAAATGATAAGCACCAATTTTAGGTTTTGCGGCTGTAATCACGCTGAGTAAAGTAGATTTTCCAACAGAAGGAAAACCAACCAAACCGACATCAGCTAAGACTTTTAATTCTAATTCGAGTTGGCGTTCTTCACCTGGTTCTCCATTTTCAGAAATTTCAGGAGCAGGATTTTTCGGTGTCGCAAAGCGAATATTGCCACGACCCCGCGACCACCATGCGCTACGATAAACTCTTGACCATGTTCTACCAAGTCTGTAATGACCTTGCCCGTTTCCGCATCTCGAACAGTTGTTCCCTGTGGGACACGAACGAACAAATCTTCTGCCCCACGACCATGCATCCCCTTGGTCATTCCTTTCTCACCAGAATCAGCCTTAAATTGGCGATTATAGCGGAAATCCATAAGGGTTCGCAAGCCTTCATCAACCACAAAAACAACGTTGCCACCACGGCCGCCATCTCCGCCCCACGGGCCACCATTTGGGACATATTTTTCACGGCGAAAGGCTACCATACCATCTCCGCCCTTACCAGCCTTAACCTTGATTTTGGCTGTATCTAAAAACATACTCATTTTCTTACCTATTTCTTCCTCTTGCTGCTTCATAAAATAAGGGCTAAAGGATTGAGTCCTCCTAGCCCCGCAGATTACCTAATGGCACTAATTGCTGGTAAAATCAGTCCAGCTAGTGTTGCCAAAACCATCACTACTACGATGATCAGGGTGATTTTTTCAAATGTATTTTTCTTGTGTTTTTCTTCTCCAAATGCCATGATGTCTCCTTTTACATATGAATATTCTATACATCTTTCCACTCATTTTATCATGAAAAGCTGATTATTTCAACGCTGATCTTGCTCATTTAGCTTTTCTTTTACCGCTTGGGCTACTTTATAAGGAACACCTGCTTCAGCAATTTCCTGTAAACTAGCTTCTTGAATTTTTGTCAAGGATTTAAAGTGTTTCAACAGAGTTTGTTTACGCTTTGGTCCAAGTCCTTCAATGTTATCCAGTTTGGATGAGAAGGAATTTTTTGACCGAACCTGCCTATGGAAGGTGATAGCAAAACGGTGTACCTCATCTTGAATCCGTTGCAGGAGGAAAAATTCCTGTGAATTTCGAGAAAGGGGAATAACCTGTAAAGGATTCCCAAAAAGCATATCGTGTGTCTGGTGTTTATCATTTTTTTGCAACCCAGCAATCGGAATACTCATACCGAGTTCTTGTTCAATGACTTCTTTTGCCACATTGACCTGACCTTGACCTCCATCAATGACAATCAAATCTGGCGGTGTTAAACCTTCCTTTTGGACACGACTATAACGGCGATAGAGTACTTCTCGCATGGAAGCATAATCGTCTGGTCCTTCGACCGTTTTGATTTTGTACTTACGGTATTCTTTTTTATTGGGAACACCATTTTCAAAAACGACCATGGCAGAAACTGGGCTGGTTCCCATTATGTTGGAGTTATCAAAGGCTTCTATCCGAACTGGCGTAGGAATACCAAGCAACTGGCCAATGTTCTCAATTGCACCTTGCGTTTTTTCCAGATTTTTTTCTAGGAGATTGAATTTCTGCTGCAAGCTGACACGCGCATTCTTGGTCGCAAGTTGGAGAAGCTGTTTCTTCTCTCCACGCTGAGGTTTGACAATCTTAGCAGCAACAAGACTTTTAACTGCTTCTTCATCAATATCCTGTGGAATCAGTACTTCTTTGGGAATTAAATGCTGTTGATTTCGATAGAATTGCCCCAGATAGGTCAAAAAGTCCTCTTCAGCCTCATTGTAATACGGAAAGAGGTTAACATTGCGCTCAATCAGTTTTCCTTGACGGACAAAAAATACCTGTACACACATCCAGCCCTTTTCGACATAGTAACCAAACACGTCTCGGTCCTGTAAATCCTTGGCCATCACTCGCTGCTTGGTGCGTAAGGTTGAAATAGACTGGAGAATATCACGGTATTCGGCAGCTTTTTCAAATTCCCAATTGTCTGCTGCAACCTGCATTTTTTCCTGAAGCTGGTGGACAATCTTGTCATCATGGCCTGTCAAAAATTGGCTGACTTCAGTCGCCATTTGGGCATAATCCTCTCGACTAGGCATGTGCTCACCATGTGCTAAACATTGACCCAAATGGTAATACAGGCAGTATTTGTTTTCTGGCAACTTGCATTTACGAAAGGGATAGAGGCGCTCAAGTAGCTTGAGGGTTTGGTTGGCAGCACCCACATCTGGATAAGGACCAAAATACTGCCCACCGTCCTTACGAACCTGACGGGTAATCATCAGGCGCGGATGCCGCTCATTACTAATCTTGATAAAGGGATAGGACTTATCATCCTTGAGCATGATATTATAACGTGGCTTATTTTCCTGAATCAGATTGATTTCTAAGAGCAGGGCTTCGATATTGGACTCGGTTACAATAAACTCGAAATCCGCAATTTCAGACACCAAAGCCGTTGTCTTAGTATCATGGCTCCCACGAAAATAGGAACGGACGCGATTGCGCAGATTTTTCGCCTTACCAACGTAGATAATCTTACCGTATTGATTCTTATGTAAATAACACCCTGGGCTATCTGGGAGTAATTCTAGTTTGTCTTTTATCAAATCGTTCATCACTCTTATTGTAACAAAAAAAGCAGGACTAGCCTACTTTTTTGTTGACTATCATCTCTGCTATTTTTTAATAAACATCCCTATATAAACTTTACACCTTCTAATCCTCATAATCTCCACCTGCGACTCCAAGGTATTCTTCAAGGGTTTGGCCAGATTGATAAATATCTGTCGCTTCTTGTCCAATATAGCGGATATGCCAAGATTCTGCCATGTAACCTGTACTATACTCTTTCTCAGGTAAATAGCGGACAATAAAGCCGTACTCATGAGCATGTTCTGCCAGCCATTTGGTCGCACTAGGTTCTGTTAGAAGGGCTCCACTACTATCCAAAATATCGTAGGCCAAGCCTGTCTGGTGCTCACTGTAACCAGCTCGTGCGGAATAACGATCTGCATTTCCTTTACCGTCATTTGCGACATAGGATTGGTAGAGGTTCGCCTGCGTCTCGTAGGAGCGAAAACCGCTATAGTTGGTCGTTGAAACATCATATCCTAGGGAGTACATTTGCGCCACCAAGTCACGAAAAGCAGCTACCGCCTCTGGCATTTCTCCAGGATTGTAATCACTAGCAAGAGGATGCTTTTTATTCACAATCACAATCTCACCATATTTTCCCTGTACACTATAATAAGAACCGTTGAAACTCGCTTTGGTAGCTGAATCTTTTGCTTCTTGAGATGCCTCTGTCGTTGAAGACTTACTTTCTTCTGCGACCTGTGATTGAGTTGGGGCAAGGGAGGATTCAGTAGTTGATGCTCCTTGCTGTTCAACCTTTGGCTTAGCACAGGCCACGAGTGCTACTAAAGATAAACTGAATAAAATGGATTTCATTTTCATGCATATACCTAGTTTCTATACTTCTTCCAAGACTACTGCAATCGATTTTTATGCTCACCTGTGACAAACATGGTAAAGGTAGCTTTGACAATTTCTTCCTGCTTTTGATTGGTTACAGTCACATCCACTACCTTAGTCGTTCTGCCGTCATGTACACACCTACCATCAATCAAAAGGGTATCTCCTAGCTTACCTGACTTGAGGTAATTGATACTCGATTGGAGCGTTACGGCATCAGCTCCCGTCGAAATTGCAACCAAGCCACTAATCTGATCACAAAGCGTAAAGAGATAACCTCCGTGGGCAAATCCATAATAATTTAAGGACTTTTCGACTACTTCTGTTGTAACCACGACATGACCCTTTTCAGATGAGACCATTTCAAAATTTTCAAAGACACGAATTTCATGCAAGGATTTAGCTAGCATTTTTCTCCTCCTGACTGATTGACTTGCAATAAGGTTAGCAATTCTTGATAATTGCTGACTTCATAGGTTGGTTTAGCACTAGTGTGATTTTCTAGCCCCTGTGGATTGTACCAAACAGTGTCAATTCCTGCATTATTGCCACCCTGAACATCTGCTGTCAAACTGTCTCCAATCATCAAGGCTGTTTCTTTGGTAAAACCTGTAATCTGCTCTGCTATTTTGTCATAAAAGAGAGCCTCAGGCTTTTTGGTCCCCATTTGCTCAGAAATAAAGATTTCCTTGAAAAAAGGTTGGATGGGTGAATGAGCCATCCGATTTTCCTGAATATAGGTCACACCATTTGTTGCTCCATAAAGCTCATATCCTAGGTCTGTCAGCTCCTGTAATAACTCTACAACCCCCTCAAATGTCTGACCCTGTTGGCTAATGAATTTCTGGTACAGAAGCGCCATTTCTCGGCCATCTACCTCACGACCAAAATGGGAAAAAGCGCGGGAAAAACGTGTGTTGATTAAATCAAGCTTGCTGATTTTTCCCTGCTCCAAATCCTTCCACATAGCCTGATTCATCGGTTTATAATAGGCTTTAAAGCTCGCCATATCTGTTACTTCCATAGCTTCCAAAAACTGGGTTAAGGCTACTTCCTCCCCTGCTGCAAAATCCAACAAGGTATGGTCAAGGTCGAATAGTAGAAATTGGTAATACAATTTTAAGTTTTTCCTTTCTAGGGGTGTGCAAGAGGTCCAAAGGGTGTGCATAATATAACGAATTGATTCACCTATCATTATACCACATTACACAAAGAAAATTACCTATTTTATAAATAGCTAATCCGCCCTAGGTATGCATACATTCACCATTCTCCAGCTTATATTTCTTCAAAAAAATAAAGAATGAGATAAAATAGCTGGTGCCCCTCAGTTTTATAGAAATATATCACCATCTACTTAAGCTATCACTTTTAGAGATTCACCTTCAACTCTCACTCCAATACTTCTCTACTATAATAAGAAAAAACCTGATGTCTCCACCAAACTAAAAAATGATCACGACAAACGCATGAAGAAAATTTTTCCAAATTATTTCTAAAATATGATTTTTTATTCTGAAATATTGAGAACCCAGACCTGTAATTGCCGAAAGCTAAACTTTCATGTAGTATTAAAGGATGAAAAACTAGAGAATTTCTCGAAAATCCTTCGGATTTTTCAAAAATATGTTTTATTATTTAGCTGTTTTGCTATAGGGAAAAGACTATGAGTATCCACTCTAAACTGTACTATAATTCGTAAATAGCTATTTCATACGTCTGTCGTGAAAAATGATATGATTACTTGAAATAATGACAGAATATGGTATAATGAAATAGAAAAAGGAGCTGAGCGGGAACTCAACTCCAATGTAGAACCGTTTAAGACGGTGACTCGTTATCAGACTATAACTCGTCCAACAACTCGTTCAAAAGTGGGGACGGGTTATTTCTTTTTGTCGTCATCTTTGAAAATTTTATAGCACAAGCCAATCAAAGTAATGGTAAAGCTACCAAAACTTAAGATAGTTTGTACAACTTCAAAAGCGGTCAAAAGAGTGCTCCCTCCTTTCCGTCAGATTTTGATGAATTGCCCATAGACATCACCTCTCTTTCGGATTCAGGAGCCACCGTCTTCACTTTTCTACAAACAATATTATACTACAAAAGTCGATAGAATGAAACCACCTGTTTCAGTCTAGTAACTAAATATAAAAATAAAGAGTGATGAGAAAATCAAATAATGATTTCCTGACCACTCTTGACGAATGCTATCCAAAATAGTGATCCACTAATTCTTGGATCTTTCCTTCCTTCGCTGCTGGAACTGTGTCACATAGTACAAAATTCTTCCGACTAATATCCTGTGCATAATGACCAAAGATAAAATTGGTTGCAATATTATAGATAATTTCAGTCGGTGCGAATCCGTAAACTTGCTGTTCTAAGATATGCTTTAAGCGATGGGATTCATCTGGAAAGGCAGAAATCAAGCCCTCGCTATTATACAATCGTTTCACAATTTCAGTAATATAGAGCCCAGATTTCATGTAGAGGTCTATAAAAGTCTTGTCTGGGTCATCAAAGATCCCTGGATTTTCTTTTTCGAGGTCATCCACCATCTTCTTTACCACACGTTTTGGGGTAAAGATTTGATTGGTCTTTTGAGGAGGAATATAGTCAAAAATATCCTCCTGATTATCTTTGAAATAATCTGCTAGCTCTGCTTTTTTACGAAGAAATTCCTGAATGGCTTCATCAAATGTTGCAGTATCAAAAAGATGTCCATCAAAATCCTGACCTCCATCTCGCAGATAACGAAACTGTTCTGTCGTGATGCCTGTCACTTCGTAAAAGACAGAATCAGGAACATAGGTATCGAAATTCTGCAAATTGAGTTTCTCATCACCATAGGCCATGATGAAACTAGGAATTGTTCTTGCAAATCCTCGCAAATGTCCACGAATTTCATCTTCTGCTACATCCCTAGCTTTTTCTACCTTCTTAACCTCTAGTTGTTCAATTAAAGCTTCTGGTAATCGAGTGACTGTTTCTTTCAGATTTTCTTCCAGCTTCGTCTTAAAGGCCTGCCTTGTTTCGATTATTTTTTCGGCAAGGTCGGCTTTTAAATTTTCTTGCTCCGTTTTATCTTCTGTCTGATGAAGGCGTTCTTTAAATTCTTCTTGAATATGTGCTTCAGCAATTTGGCGCTCCATCTCATGACGCTTCACTTGATTGTCCAGAGTTTCCTTGATCTGAGTCTCTATCACCTTTGTTTCTTTCGATTTCAATCCATACTCAGCTCTTAGTTCATCCACCAAAACAGGGGCTACAGCCTTGGTTACTTGCGTAACGAAATTAGCTTTAGAAGGATCTTCTACTTCTGACAGTACAGTGGATACAGATTCTCCTAGGCCATAGATCTTTTCACCAAATAGTTTTCCTTGCTGGTTGATGACAATCGTCGTATCGACTACCGCTTCTCCATTTTCATCGACGGTAACATGCGAAAAGTCTAAAAAGTCGTCGTCTGAACTAGTAGCCACTTTCCCATTTTCAGCAACTGGTAATTGGTCCAAAATATCAAGAACCGTTTGAGACGCTCTAAAAATACCTGCAATGTTATCAAAAAGGAGATTAGACATAAAGCCTCGTTTGAGAACTTCTGCCGCCTTAATCTGGCGAGGGATCGTGAGAACAGCCTTAGCATCAATTTCAACCATCTTCCCTTCTCGGTCTTCAGCGATAACTGGGAAGAAATTCAAGAGTTCGCGGATATTATCTTCTCTAGTGGTACTTGTCCCTCCACCGGATACTGTCGCTAAGGACAAGTTATTCGCAAACTCATCAAAGAGAATCAGGGTGCGCTCAGGGGCAAAGTCAAAGACATAGGCATTTTCTTTACGGTAATGATTGCCCTTGCTATCTGTCCAGCTATGAGGATTTTGAGCCCGAAAGGCTGCCTGCATGTAGAGAGCTGGTGACTTGATATTCGACAACATTAGAACAGCTGACCATTCTGGAATCGTCACACCAGTCGTTAATTGCCCCACAGATAGGGTAATCGTCTTGTCATTTGATTGAATAGCCTTGCGCACTGCGTCTAATGATTTCAACTTGGCACGGTCATCATCTTCTGACATTTTCCCATCTCCAGCTGCTAAGACAATCTGATAGTTTTCATAAATGGGATGCTCTTCCAATAATGTCTTTAGAGCCTTTGCAGAAGCGACACGGTCTAAGAGCCAAAAGGTATGCTTTAGCTCATTTCTCAGTTCTTTAGTTGAAAATGGATATTTTTCGTTCGTACTCAGGGTATCTAACCAATTTTTAACGGCTTGCTCATAGATAAACTGACCGGATTCATTGGTCGCAAAAAACTCATTTAAATCAAAGGCAAAATCAATGTTGCCACCATCCATCTGCGCTCCGTCTTCTAATTGCTCACCAATCATATGTGACATCTGGTAGGTAAACATATTGAGTTGAGGCAGATTTTCATAGGGGTTTTCTTGCTCGACTTCTTTTAACCACCTACTTTTGGCTTTCTGTTCATCTGCATAAGACCAATTGAAAATTTGTTCAGCAGTGAAATCTCCCTTTGCCAACGCCTTAAATGGTGTCCCTGACAAGTGCAAGGTGAAATTTCTCTTAATCTGTTGGAAAGCTGTATCTGTCTTAAAGGTATCAACTCCTTCATGCGCCTCATCAATAACCAGTAAATCCCAAGTCGTATCGGTTACCCATTTGAGTTTAGTGTAATTGCCCCCAAAAAAGATTGAGCCTTTCAAATCTTGCAAACTCAAAAAAGCAATTTGCCCTAGCTCCTCAGTTTCATCTAAATGCGATTTTAAATAGTCCGTATAGTCTTTTCGGCTCAATACAGGACGGTCTTTCAGACTATCTGACTCAGAAACAAACTTATAATGCGTTTTTCCAGCGATAAATGTCTCAAAGTCATCAAACCATGAATTGGCAATCGCTGGACGGTTGGTCACAATCAAAACATTTGTCGCCTGTGTCCGACAAATCAAATCATAGGTAGCTAAGGTCTTTCCAAAGCGAGGTTTTGCATTCCAGAGAAACTTGCCAGAAGGGTGCTTGACCATGTAGGCTGCAGTCTTTGCGACGGCCTCTTCTTGCTCCTGCCTCAAAACGTACTCTTGTCCCTGTCCAGGTTGATAATCGGACACATCGTGCACGACGAATTTATCAAATAACTGCTTGGCTTTATCGGGATGACCATTAAAATAAAACCACTCCGTCCTCGGACGACGCTCTACCTTGTGAAACTTGAGAAATTGGTGAAAATCATGGTCCTTAAACGTCTTCCCTTTATCAGGTTCTGTCAGATACTCCGCCTTTTCAGACCAGAGAATATCGGTTGTCACATGCGCCGTGTGGGTTTGTTCTTTAATTCGCTTTTCTACCTCACGCTCCGTATAGCCAATCTTGATCCACCCATCATTGTCAAGATTTTTAGGTGTGGTGTAGGCATAGATTTTGGGTCTGATTTCTTTTGAAGTTTGAATCTTAGCCATCTTATTCCATCTCCCTTACTTTCGTCTCGATGAAGGCGATTTCTTCTGGTGAAAGCTTATATTTTCGATATAATTGTCGGTCAATATCTGCCACTGATTGTGACCAATCAATGTCCGAATTGACCGTAAAGTCTTGGAGAGGGACTTTTGCCCAAGTGTTTCGTGAATTATGTTGAGTGATTTTTAGAACGCCTAACAGAACTCTTACAAAACGAGTTTTTACATATTTTAGACAAGAATTTGCCTCAAATTCTGATTTGAAATTACCAATAGATAAGAAAGTATCTGTATGCCCGATTAGGGGTTCCCCGATTAGGGGTGTAGATAACACTTCACCTAAGGCACCGCTTCCATTTGCTTCAGGAACAAAAACATTATAATTCTCAAACGTTTCTGGAAAATCTATATACCTAACATCAATATATTTATAGACTCTATCTGTACCAATTCTTCCAAGTAATTTCACTTTGCCAGTTTCAGGACTATCTGAAAATACAAAATCCAGTGCTGTCAATGACTTAGAAACAATCTTACTTTTTGTTCCTTTTCCTTGTAATTCCAATGCTTGAGGAAAGTCCTCAAACAGTTTTTTTGAAAATTTATATATACCTTGTGGATAGACAATATCTGAAAAAGGGGAAAATCCAGAGACTGTCATTACTTTTTTAACAATCTGATTCAATTCTTCGAAATGAGTAAAGACACCTATTTCTCCAAAGTTTTTTGTCTCGTCACGATAAGTAATCGCAACGCCACCTTTTATATCTGTATCTGGAAAGACTTTATTGCTCTTTTGTTTATATGACAACACTTTTAGATGTTTATCAGAAAGCATTTTCTTCATCCATGGCTTCGGTGTTTGCCCTGCATTAAAAAGAAAACGTGCTGGAGTAATTAAGCAAGATTTTTTAGCCAACTTATAAGATTCATCCATAAAATAGTGGTAAATCGGTTCGTCTCTTGCCCCGCCTTCCTCCTGATACGGTGGATTGCCAATTACAACATCAAATTTCATTGTTAATTCCTCGCTAGATAGGAGCTGAAAACCTATCATTTTTCCTGTTTTCCAATCTTTGATTTTTGTTTCTTTAGGTATGGGTAAGGGATCGAGCTCTGCTATTTCTTCAAAGAGATCTAGCTGAACAGCTCTTGGTGCTGTTGCAGAAAAAGGCGTTGTCTGCTCCAAACCGTCCATCTGGAATACATTATAGGAAATAATCGTGGCAATCTCTGTCTTTTGAGCGAGAGTTGGCGAATGGTGAAACTTCGCTACATAGTAATCGTCAAAACTTGCTAGTAAATTTTCACGCGCTAATAAGAGAGAATCCCCCTGATACTCATATCCATAGGAAGCCTGATAGGCACGCAGGGCTAGTTGGAAAAACGCAACTTCATCAGATACCTCACGGCTAATCCGCTGAAGCTTTCTGTCTAAAAAGCCCACACGCTCTTCTAAGGGGACTTCTTCTCCAGTCACTGCATCATAACGGCTGACCATGTAAGGTGCTTCACCACAGGTAATTTCTAACCATTTGGTATCGACATACTCTTCAAGAGTTGTTCCAACCAGCTCGTCTTCTACGTACCCGTTTTGCATCTTCACTAACCAAGTCGGGGTAAAGACTTCTGCACGTACTTTCGTGCGGTCTTTTTGCTCTGCCTTTGACTTCTCTGATCGTGGTTGGATGAGATTAGCATAGCCTCCTGTAATCCTTTTCGGTGTCATGCTATCTGCCACACCAAATCCTCTACCCAAAAATTCATAGGAGTGTGTCGCCCAGACAATCGACTTGTTGGTTGTCCTGTCCTTTAGCAGTACCGACAGCAATTCTTTAGACTCTTTCGCTAAGCCTTCTTCACTAATATCAATCTGTGCCATCATCGCTCCTTTCTTTATCGTGTTCTTAGCTCTCATTATATCATAAAATAAGACAAGTGAAAAAAGCTGTTCGTGACAATCGTCCTATTCTGATTAGCTTTCCCTTTTTATGCCATGTAGATTTCTTTGTCTTACAGCGACTTGTCGGAACAGTACAAGAAGCCGTTTCAAAAGAAGTATAAAAAACAAGAGTTCACTGAATGAATTGCACCCCAAGCGTTAGATTTTGACTCTAACTTTTTGGGGGCAATCACACTTGAACTCCTGTTTTTTTATTTATGAGTAAATTACTGTACCCATTTGTTGTTGTCCATGATAAATGGTTTTGCCAATCCTTCTCCAGTATAATCTGCATATTTTGTCAATAGATACTGGTAGCAATCTTCCTTTGTCTCGAATTTAATCGCCTGATAGGGCTCTTCAAACGATAGCTTTTCTACGAATAGGAATCCATCATTCGTTGGTACCAACACACCGACATGGCCAATAAAGAGGGCTTCTCCATCCAAGTTATCATGCAAAACGACAGAAAGCATTCTTGCCTTGTCGTCAAACTTGAATTGTGAAAGGAAGTTCTCCATTTTTTTCGCATGAACCTTTACATCCGTCGTTGATTCTGTCTTCACTCTTGAGAACAATCGATTAAAGGCTTCTTTATCTTCCGTGTCAAAGAGTTTTCCGCTTTCAATTACATCATTGTCTATAAACAGCAACGCATCATCTTTTTCAATTGGGGGAATGTCCATCTTGTTTTTCAACAGCACATAGGTATTGATCCGACAGTTGGTTCCCACAAAATCACTGTGCTTTGCGGTCCATAAGTTGCTGATTTTTTCAACGTCATACTCTGTTTTGCTAAAAGGAGCAAAATCACCTTGTAAACCTGCAGAAGCGACAATTTCGTTGTAGTCATTCACAAGTTTAATGAAAGCATCTACGCTTTCCTTATCCAAATAAGTTGATAACAAGGCCTGCACATCTTCAACACTAGTCCGACTAGCTAAGTTTGTATAGGTCGCTGTCCATTGTGGCATTTCTTGCTGCGAACTGCTTGCAGTTGTTTCTTTGGTAACTGGTGATTCTGCTGTTTTTTCTACCTGCGAACAAGCACCCAGGCCTAAAAGCACTGCTACACAAAAACCAAATGTTACTCCTTTGGAAACTTTTTTCATCTATTCTTCCTCTTTATCTATTTCTTTCTGATACTCTATAAAAATCAAACCTTTTATGACTACTGTTACTCTACCAGTAGTATACCATATCAGGATCACTCTATCACTCATTTTCTACTGCAAATTTCGCTAAAATCCAGAGTGGGTGGGGAAATTGTTCATTTCACAACAATCTGTCACAAACATTTTCTAACACCCCACACTCTAAACGCTGTACTTTCTCCATTTTACAAAAAACGTTATCCTCCCTTTACTTCAATCCTAAAAAAACACCTCAGAAAAGCATAACCAAGTTGCGATACTTTTCGTGAGGTGCTTTTGTTTTGTTTGAAAAGGCAACAGTTTTCTGTACAGTCTTATAAAGTGTTTTTCTTAAGCGATACCTCGCTTAGCTATGGGAGTTTGGTAATTGAGACTACCGTGAATACGATGATGGTTCCACCAGTGGACATAGTCTCTTGTCTTGATGGCCAGTTCTTCCAGTGTTGAAAATTGTTCTTGATAAACAAACTCAATCTTGAAAGCACGGTAGGTGCTTTCAGCCACGGCATTGTCATAAGGGCAACCAGCTTGACTAAGAGAACGGGTGATACCAAAGGCCACTAGCATCTCATCAATCAGCTGATTATCGAACTCCTTGCCACGGTCAGAATGAAAAAGATTGACCTTGGTTAAAGCATAAGGGATACTCTGAATTGCTTGCTTTACCAGATCTGCGGTCTTCTGCCAACCGACTGACAGGCCAATGATTTCTCGATTAAAGAGGTCGATGATGAGGCAAACGTAAGCCCAACGCTGGTCTATACGAACATAGGTCAAGTCCGTGACAAGGGCTTCTAAAGGCTTGTGTTGGTCGAATTGTCGATCTAAGAGATTAGGAATGGGAGCTTCGTTCTTCCCTTTAGAACGAGGCTTGAAGACAGCTTTCTGGTAAACAGAGACCAAATTTAGGCGCTTCATGATGCGCCGAATCCGTCGGAGAGACAAGCAGATGCCTTCAGCTTCCAGGCATTTCTTGATTTTCCTAGCCCCGTATCTGGACTTGCTTTCAGAGAAAATGTTTCTAACCTTTCCTTCAATCTCTGCTTCAGATACAGGTTCAACGGCTTTGTAATAATAGCTAGAACGCGGGATATTTAAGCAACGGCACATGTCTACAATTTTGTATTTATCTTTATTAGCGGTGATTACTTCCCTTTTTGCGCCATAATCACCGCTGCTTGCTTTAAGATGTCAACCTGCATTTCAAGCTCTTTGTTTCGTTTTCTGAGGGCAATCAGCTCGCGCTGTTCAGCAGTAAGGTTATCAACGGTCTTAAACGATCCAGTTGTTTTGGATTGTTTCACCCACTTATCGAAGGTTGAAGGGGTTAGCTCATATTCTCTGATGAGCTCACTACGCTTTTTCCCTGCTTGGTAAAGGTCAACGATTTGTTTTTTGAAATCATCGGTGAAGTGACGACGTGGTTTTCTAGACATAAGGGATTCCTCTTTTCTTTAGTTCAGTGTAGAACACTTTATAATTTTTGTCTAGTTTAGTGTAACCTATTCAGTTCTTGTTTCAGTTGACTAGGGTAGACAAGACAGCCACTATCCCAAATCATACGAATAGATAGACCTATACACCTTAAATAAACAATTGCATATTTGCCTGCTCACTATCACCGATAAAGGTGGCAACGCCGCCATATTCAACAAAATCAAATAATTCGTCTTTTTCAATCCCCATTAAATCCATACTCATCGTACAAGCTACAAATTTTACTCCTAGTTGGTGTGCTCGTTCAATCATATCTGGGAGAGAATCAACTTTTTTCTCTTTCATGATGTGTTTAATCATAGCTGCTCCCATTCCGCCCATATTCATCTGCGAAAGAGGGAGGTTATCCGCTTTGGAAGGTAGCATAATATCAAATAGCTTAGCCAATCCGAACTTTTTCACTTTCTGTTTTTTCAAGATAGAAATCCCCCAGAAGGTGAAGAACATTGTCACCTTTTTTCCATAAGCTGCTGCTCCCGATGCAATAATCATGGAAGCTAAGGCTTTATCTAAGTCACCACTGAATACAACCATCGTTGCACCATTTTTTGTTTCCTGTAAGACCCCTTCTTGACCTAACGAAGGTATTTTCATCGTTTCAGTCTCTAAATGAGCAGACTTCCCTTTAGCAATTGTCGCAACTACTCTTCCATTTTCAATCTTATTGGATACAAGAGTGTTGCCCGTATTTTGACACCAGGCTTCAATATCTGCACTAAAACCAAAGTCACTTGCTTCAACCTTCATCTTTTGTCCGATAGACATTTTATCAATATTTTCTCTTACTTTTAAGATTGGTCCTGGGCATTGTAAGCCACAAGCATCTAATCGAATCGTTTCTGATGGTTCTTCCATGACTGCATCCATATCTGTCATCTGATTTGAAGACTCAAAGAGCATTGGTTTCAATTGGTATTTTGCAGCTTTGTAGGTTTTATATCCCCCGTCTAAATTTTTCACACCAAAGCCAGCCTGACTTAGTAGCCGTGCGGCATTGTAGCCTCGAAGCCCAACTTGACAAAAAACATAAATCGTTTGATCTTTTGGTAATTCTTCCAAACGATGGCGTAACTGATTTAGTGGAATTTGACGACTTGATTCAATTGTTCCAGTTGCTAATTCAAATTCTTCACGAACGTCCAAGAAAAAGGCATTTTTACTGACCAAATCATCAACCTGCGACCATTGGAAAGTTGCCACCCTGCCTGAAAGAATATTATCAGCAGTGTAGCCCAGCATATTGACCGGATCTTTGGCGGATGAATACGGTGGAGCATAGGACAATTCAATACTTGCAAGTTGGTCAGCACTTGCTCCAAACCGCATAGCCGTCGCAATCACATCGATTCGTTTTTCTACTCCTTCTGTCCCAACCGCCTGAGCTCCTAGTATCTTTCCATCTTTACCAAATAAGAGTTTGAGGGCAATCGGAGAGGCTCCTGGGTAATAGCCAGCATGTGAGTTTGGATGGATATGAATGACCTCATAGTCAATACCAGCTTGTTTTAATACTCGTTCGCTATTTCCTGTACTTGCTACGGTTAATTCAAAGACCTTGGCAACAGCTGTGCCCTGAGTTCCTATATAGGATGCATCAATACCGTTTATGATATCCGCAACCAGTCTGCCTTGACGATTGGCTGGCCACGCAAGTGGAATATGCGTCGGCTTGCCACTAACTAAATCAACCACCTCGATAGCATCACCAATGGCAAAAATATCTGGCATACTCGTTTGCATCTGTTGGTTTACTTTGATGCCACCTTTAAATCCCAATTCTAGACCAGCAGATTTTGCCAGCGTATTTTCCGGAAGAACCCCGATAGACAAAATGGTCATATCGGTTTGTAGGGTTTTGCCACTCGTTAAAAGTATCTCTTTCCCTTTTTTACGAAACTCTTTTACCCCGTCACCCAAGATCAGATTTACCCCATGGATATTTATCTGCGAGTGGACCATTTGAGCCATTTCTATGTCGAGGGTCGGCATCACTTGCGGTGCCATTTCAATCAATTGAACCTGAATACCTAGCTCAACAAGATTTTCCATCATTTCTAGGCCGATGAAACCACCCCCAACGACTGTTGCCCTACGGATATTGTTTTCTGCAATATAGGCCTTAATTTGGTCCATATCTGAAATATTTCTCAAACTAAAGACATTTTCAGATTGTTCCAGCCCGTCAATCGAAGGCACGATTGCCTTTGCTCCTGTTGATATGATAAGTTTATCGTAATATTCAACATAACGCTCACCTGTTTGATGGTTAACAACCGTCACATTCTTGCCTTGCGGGTCAATCTCTGTCACTTCAGAAAAATTTCTAACATCCAAACCATACTGTTGATTCATACCATCCACTGTTTGAAGCAACAAATTTTCCCGCTCCTTGATAACGCCCCCTACATGATAGGGAAGACCGCAATTCGCAAATGAAATGTATTCACCTTTTTCAAATAAGACAATTTCATCCTCTTCACTTAAACGACGTAACCTAGTCGCAGCTGTTGCTCCACCCGCAACTCCACCAATGATAACAATTTTTTTAGCCATAATATTCTCCAATCTTTTATAGCACCCATTATATACCCCTATGGGTATATTGTCAATAAAAAAAGTAACGAAAAATTTTCCGTTACTTGCTTTCTTTTTTATTTTTTTACAATTAGCTTAATGGCTTCCTGTAAACGTGCTTCTTGTTCCTCAGGATTATCAGATGGGTGCTCAATGCAGTCTTGGACCTTTTGAGCAATCGCAATTCCCATCATACTATTTATACTCGAGCGAACAGCGCTCAACTGCGTCACAATATCAATACACTCTTGATCTTCTTCAATCATTTTTTGAATGCCACGAAGCTGGCCTTCTGCTCGTTTCAACCGATTTATCATCTTTTTTTTATCTGTATCCATACCTTATATGGTATCGTTAGTTTTAAAAAAAGTCAACACTAAAACTTGATACCTCTAAAAATCAACACTTACATACCTCTAAGGGGTATAAAAAGGGTGATTACATCATTATTCAAACGACTTTTCCAAAGAGAGCGATTCTTTTTCGGACTGTGAAATTGGTTACCTATACATTTTGAGAAAACGCCAAGCGCTCTACCAACTATTCAGCGGTAGGCGCTTAAAGTCGTTATAAAGCAAAATCCTGTAAGGCCTTCGTATTCCCAGACTCTAATAAAGCCAGCTGAACACGTGCAAAAGCTTCTAAATCTCGACTATAATCTAGTGAACCTAAATCAATAACCTTAAAATGAGTTCGCCCAAGAAGTTGAATGAACTGTTCTTTGGCAGACGGATGATTTCCAGCAAGCAACACCGGAGGTTCTTCAGCAGCAGTGACGCGACTGGATGAAAAATTCGTATTAAAGGCTTTAATAATAGGCATATCAGGAAAGAGTTCTGCTAATTTTAAGCTGGCAGACTGGTCAGGCTCCAAAAGAGAAGTTCTGGTTTGATAATCCAGAGGATTGCTAATATCAATGATAATTTTATTAGCAAAATAGTCTTGATTGGGATAAAGCAAGCTAATCATATCCTCATAGGGAATAGCAAAGATGACAAAGCGACCTTTGACATCCTCTTTGCCTCGTCCTAAAATCTGAACAGAGATACCTGCTTTTTCAAAGTGATGAGCCAAGGCTTTTCCCATCTTTCCTTGACCGATAATTGTCACGTCTTGCTTCAATTTGCCTCACTCTCTCCTCTCAAACCATACTGATAAGGTACACCGAGATTCTCACGCAGAGTAGTTCCTTCATAATCCTTATGAAAGATCCCTCTTTCTTGCAGAATTGGGACGACTTCATCCACAAAACGAGGCAAATCTACTTCATATGAATCTGGCATTACCCAAAAACCATCTGCTGCATCAGATTCAAACCAGTCCGTCAAATGATCAGCAACGTCCTGAGCAGTACCGACAGCTGCTGGGTAGTAATCAATAACAGAGTGATAAACAAGCTCACGCAATGTCCAACCTTCACGCGCTACCTTAACAACATTTTCAATACGTGGGTCGCTGTAAGGGGTAATAACAATCTGATCCAAAATACTAGGATCAATTGGCCGTTCCAGATCAGCAGGTGTAAAATCAACACCTAGTACATAGCCGATATGGGCAACCCTTTGCAGGAAGGTATCCCCGTCTATGAAGCTGGCATGTCGTTCAAGCGCTTCTTTTTTAGTATCGCCAAGAAGGGGCATAACTCCAGCAATAAACTTGATATCATCAGGCTGACGCCCATTGGCAACTGCTGCTTGACGAAGGGCTTGGCGAATAGCCTGACCTTGTTCAATCGTCCAGACTTCACCGACAAAAACATCGGCGTATTTCCCAGCAAAAGCAATACTATTTTCAGAACCACCTGAATGGAAAATCACAGGCTGACCTTGCTGCGATGGTGGAATAGGTAAACTACCACTACTTTTGACATATTGTCCCTTAAAATTGATGGACTTAACCTGAGCGTAGTCCGCAAACTCCTTGGTTGAATGGCCTAATTTCAGTGCATCTTTTCCCCAACTTGCCCACAAGGTCTGAACAAGTTCTGTAAACTCATTAGCCTTACTATAGCGGTCAAAGCTATGCGCTAAATCAATCCCATAGGCATTGGCGCTGACGCCGTTTGCACCTGTTACAGCATTCCAGGCAACACGACCTTGACTCAAAGCGTCCAAGGTTTTGAATTGCCTAGCTAGTTCGTAAGGATTTGACCAAGACGTCGCTCGTGTAATGCCAAAGCCAATATGAGATGTATGATTAGCTATCAGCGTCGCAATCAACAGAGGATCCAGTCCCATGGACTGCATATCCCCATTGTTTGCAGCTTTTGTTCCAGGAAAATCTCCGAAAAACATAAATTGAAATTTCCCTTTTTCAGCCAATTGTGCCGCCTTAATATCCACTGTAATATCCGGATAACTTTCCAATTTGGCAACAGGATCCATCCAAGATCTGAAATTCAATCCTGTTGCACCAAAACTGGCTAAGCCCAACATCATTTGTTTTTTCTGTTCAGTTGTCATTCCTTTTTCCTTCCTTATACCAAATTCTCAATGCTACTCATCGATTTATCCATAATAACGACCACTGGTTCAAGCTTATCAAACAGAGAAATCCCTAAAATTTTTATCATCCGATTTGGCATTTCTCTTTCACTCTTTTTCTGGTACAGTCATTATATTACACTTGTCATCTAAATAGGTCAATAGGCAAAAGAACATCCTTTGTCACTTAAATGACAAAAAAAGGGGTAAGTGTCATTTAAAAAATAAATCTCCATCTACAAAGAAGATACCCTGAAAGTTATTCAATCCTTCTACACTGTTGAGATTGGATCAACATCTCGATTGCGGAGCTCTGATAAAAAACCTATATTTTGCGATTCTGTTGCTAAGCCTCTGTGGCAGTATCTCGAAGAACCTCTCCTTGTCATGAAAAGCTCCCTACCCCACAAGTAAAAATCAATCTATACTTTATAAAAGTCAATATCTGACGCGGTTTGCAGAATGTTGATTTATCAACGTTGTACAAACCGCGTCAAACTGTTAAAGCTATAAAAGAAGCAAGACTGGGCACTTTTTATACGTAATCTTCCGGATTACATTATTTTGTAGGTGAGCGCGACGTGTTCATCCTGGTTTGTCCCAGCCTCAAGGTGATAGATAAAACTAGCGTAACTGGTATCCTAAAAACCACTGAGGTAACGGAGGTTACGCTAAGGATTATTTTCAACCTTCAACAGTCCGCTGGACTGTTGAACCAAGGTGAGTTAACGACGTCAGATATTGATTTTTGACAAGTATTACATAACAAGCTTCGTCAGTGAGTACTCGCTTGAAAAATGGACGCAACTAAAAGCTCCTTCATCATTCATCCGTGAGGACATAAGAAGAACACCTCAGTAAGTGAAGTGCTCTTCTTTTCTATAGAACTACTAATTTCCCTTGTTTTAGTTTTATCTTCCTTGAAAAGATAACGATAATCAACTATTCAATCGGTCTCTAGGTCGCTTGGTCTCTCACTCAATCGAATAAACTCCATTCTTATGATGACTATATCTTTCGAATTCTCTTCCAAAGATATTGAATTGCCATTCACAACCATTGGGTAAGCTCAAGTTGAAATCGTTAAATGTTAGGGTATCAGTCATCCATAGATTTTTAAAGGAATCGTCACTCAGTACCCTAACTTCGTATCTCCTTTTTCTTAAGCAATTCAGGGTGCTGTTTCATATCTTAATTCTCAAATGCTTTATCCAAGGCAATCTGTAAATCTTCAATTAAATCCTTAACGTTCTCTAAGCCGATAGATAATCGAATTTGGCTTGGATTGATGCCACAAGCAAGTAAATCTTCTTCAGACATCTGACCATGAGTTGTTGTAGCAGGATGAACCACTAATGATTTTGCATCTGCAACATTCGCTAAGTTGGAGAAGATTTCCAAGTTATCAATCACCCTACGAGCTTCTACTGCACCGCCCTCAACTTCAAAGCTAAAGATAGAACTGGCTCCTAGTGGCAAATACTTCTGAGCTAAATCATAGTAGGGACTTGAAGGCAAGCTAGCATAATTCACTTTCCTTACTTTAGGGTGTTTCTCTAAATATTCAGCTACTGCCTTCGCATTTTCGACATGCCGTTCCACACGTAAGGATAGGGTTTCTAAGCCTTGTGTTAGGAGGAAGGCATTAAACGGCGAGATACTAGCTCCTGTATCACGGAGCAACTGTGTACGAACAGCTGTGATAAAAGCTGCTGCCCCGACATCTTTCGTGTAAGACAATCCATGATAAGACGGATCAGGCTCAACAAACTGTGGGAATTTACCAGACGCTTCCCAATCAAAGCGACCAGAATCAACAATCACACCACCAATCGTCGTTCCATGACCACCGATAAACTTAGTTGCAGAGTGAATAGCGATATCCACCCCATGAGAGAAAACATTGATGAGATAGGGCGTTCCAAAGGTATTATCAACAACTAATGGAATCTGATGTTTATGAGCAATCTCAGCTAATTTCTCCAAATCTGCGACATTCCCAAGAGGATTGCCTAGGGTTTCAGCCAAAAGAAACTTTGTATTTTCCTGAATAGCTTGGTCTATAGCCTCATAATCTGCCACATCCACAAAACTTGTGGTAATACCGTAACGGGGTAGCGTTTCACTAAGAAGATTAAAGGTTCCACCATAAACTGTCGTCGCAGAAACAATATGATCTCCTGCATGAGCCAGTGCTAATGCCGTATAAGTAATAGCCGCCATACCTGAAGCCGTAGCAAGACTACCAACTCCACCTTCTAGCACAGCCATTCTCTCTTCAAAAACAGCCGTTGTAGGATTGGTAATCCGAGTATAGATATTAGCAGGTTTGCGAAGGGCAAAAATATCTTCTGCTTCCTGGGCACTATCAAAGACAAAAGAGGTCGTTTGATAAATAGGAACTGCTCGTGATTTAGTTGTAGGATCAATGCCTTGTCCTGCATGAAGTTGCTTGGTTTCAAAAGAATACTCTCTAGCCATATCCATCATTCCTCTCTTTCATCCTATTCAGAAACGTAGGCTATCGCACGAACTGGTGAGCCAGTTGCCTTATCCCAGTTAGGATAAGCGATCGAAATAATACTACCTGTTGCTGGGACCTGATCTAGGTTAGCCAAGACTTCAACCTGATAAATCCCTTGCTCAAGCAAATAATACTCTTGGTGGAGACTACCACCATTAGCATAGGCAGCTTGACCACTGTCGGTATCCAGAGTTTCATGACCAAGAGCTTTAACATGACGTTCGTGAATCAAGAACTCTAATGCTTCACGGCTCCAACCCGGAGTTTGCTGAGCTCCCCTATCATCGAGATTTCTCATCGCATCTTGGTCCGGCCAGCGTTTATGCCAATCACTTCTAAAAGCAACAAAACTGCCTGCTGGGATTTGACCATGCACAGCTTCAAAATCAAGAACATCCTGCTTGCTAAGTTCATAGTTAGGATTTGCAGCAACTGCCTCTGATTTATCAATCACAAAAAGAGGCAAGAGTAAATCTTCTAAAGCAAGCTCGTCTAACCATTTACCACCTTCAACAAAGTGAATAGGCGCATCAATATGGGTGCCATACTGACCAACAACGCTAAATTGTTGCACATGGAAACCATCCTTCAAAGTAAAAAGATCCTTCTTCTCTAATGCTGGCAAGGCAGGAAAATGAGGACTATCCTCATTAATCTGATGGGTTAGATTGACCAATTTAGCCTCTTTAAAAATCTTATAAGCGTCTTGTAAAGTTGTCATAGTCTGACCTCCTTTTTGTTTCCTTCATTATAGATGAAATTGGAGTAACTGACAAATATATTTTTATTATCACATGTGATAGGTATAGACTATTAGACTTACCGAAATAGAAAAAGTAAAACGCCAAGGGGCAAGGCAAATACAACAAGAAGAAGGCTCCAAAGTCGCTCCATTATTCGCTGTTGAAATACTAACTGACATTAAGCTTTCTGCAGGTTCTGGGCAACGATTTGCTGATGATACTCATTAAATTTCAAAAATAGCATTTTATCTATAACTGTTTGCTATGATATAAAATATATGCAAATAAGTGGATCAAACAGAATATTCTTTCAGCAAATGGAATGGACAGTAATAAAAAATAGATAGTTTAGGTCTGAACCTTCTAAGAAAGTAGTAAAAATGCTAACTTTGATTTTCATTGAGCACGAGTTGGAGACAACTACGGTCTACTCAAGATAAGAAGGATAGGGATATAATATTATTTTTGACTACGGATATAGTTAGTTTTATGTCTCCCTAAAATAATCTAGGCAAGCTATCGCGAATAACTTGCCTAGACTGTTTAATTGGAATGGATAATCAAATTAAGACGGCAACCGTTCAATGATATCTATCAAACGCTGCCCCTTTATCAATCCATTTTCTCTTCTGTACTATTGTCATTTTTCACTGCCCAGCTTTTTTAACTCACCTAGCATCATAAATAATCCAACTAAAATCATGATGAAATCGATAAGTGGCTGAGTAAACCATACTGCTTTTATGCCAAACACCATTGGTAAAAGAATCATGGCAGGAACAAATAGGAATAATTGTCTAAGCATGACAATAACGCCTGCTTTCTTCCCGTCTCCAATTGATTGGAAGAAAGTAATTGTCATAACCATGACTCCATACAAGATAAAGACAGAATAAAACAACCTAAAATTTCCTACTCCTTGCGCAATGATACTTGCCTCTACTCCAAACAGAGAAAGTATCTGGCTTGGAAATAGCAATGATGGAATCCAAAATATTCCTGCAAGAACAAGGCCACCAACGGAAAATACTCTCACAGCTTGTCTTATTCTATTAAATTGCTTTGCTCCAAAATTTGTTCCTACAACTGGTTGCAGACCTTGACTCATTCCCCAAAGCGGAATAAAGGAAAAGCCATATACACGGAGTGAGGCTGCCATTAAAATTCCATTATTATCCCCTCCATACTTAAATGCCATTTTGTAAAGCATGATTTGTTGAATCATAAACAATAACTGCATCATCATAGCCGATGAACCAACTCCAAACATTTCTTTTTTTATTTCTGTATCAGACTTAATCTGACGAATTTTAACGACCTTGCTCTTTTTTAAGAAATAGTGCAATGTTACAATAGCTTGAACAAGCTGTGCAGTGATAGTTGCAAGAGCCACCCCTTCAATTGCATATTCTCCCATAAGTATCATCAGTATTGGGTCGAGTATAATATTGAGTAAAGCACCAAGCCCCATAATCATCATAGCTTTTTTCATCAAACCTTCCCCACGCATAACCATGTTGGCAGACTGGGTGAAGTTCACAAATAATGATCCGATAAAAATAACTCTAAGGTATCTAATACCATAGGCCTTAATCTCACCTGTCGCTCCAACCATATCCAAGAAATGGGGTGCAAGAATGATTCCACCAACTGTAATAATTGTCGAGAACACAATTACCCAAAAAATCAGGTTACCCATAATTTTATCTACAGTCTTCTTATCACCTTTTCCAATCGCTCTTGATAAAACAGAAGCAGAACCAACTCCAAGTAGGGTTGAAATACCACTGTTAAAAAATGTTAGTGGTGCTGCAACTCCACAAGCCGTCATAGCTACTTGTCCCATAATTTTTCCAGCAAATATTCCATCCATTAACGGATACAATCCTATAACGATCATTCCAATCACCGCAGGAACAGATAACTGAAAGAGTAGCGCTATCGGTCTTTTGCTCAGTAATTGTTCTTTCATATCTTGATTCATTTTTATACATCTCCTTGTGTTGTTTTTATTTTATCGGTAACTATGGATTGGTTTGAAACCTCTGATAGTACCTTTGCTTTTTATTCTTATTACACCATTTTCTCTGATATTCTTAGCACCCCCCTAAAACTGTTTATTAAGATAACTTAGTTATCAAATATTTTTAAAAAACAAGGGCTAAAAATTAGTTACCCTTATAGACTAAAAACCTATTAAATTTTTCCATCCAAAATTAAAGAACTCTGAAATGACTTTTGAATTTACTTTCACTTCCTCCGCTGTTTCAGAATGCATTATTATTTCACTTAAAGAACTAATATACGTATGATTCAACAAATGAACAGTAATTTCCGGAATTTCAACAACTTGTTTTTTTGTCGTTAAAATTTGAAATAGTTTCTTTTGATTCTTATCCTCGAGCTCAACCAATCGATCAGTAAAATTAGCATACTTTGTACCATAAGCTTTATACATTAACAGCTCAAATATATCTCTATTTTTAAAAAGATACAAGGCAATTTCTACTGACGCTTTCTTTTTGAGGTTAATTAAACCTTCTAGTTCTTCTTTTTCCAAACTTTGAAAGAATTCTGCTTCATTTTTTGAATAAAACCCTAAAATAGCATTGGCAAGTGGTTCAACCAAGGTTAGAAATAAATGTTCTTTGTCTTCAAAATGACGATAAAATGCTCCCGTAGTAACTCCGGCATTCTTACAAATTTTTCTTAAATTTGCTCGTTCATAGCCATCCTTTAAAAAGTTTTCTTTTCCACTATCCAATATTCTTTTATGTGTCAATTCATAACCTTTCAAATCGGTCACCGTATTACCTCGTTTCTTACCAATTGATAACTTAGTTATCAGTTTACTTGATAACCTATTTTTTGTCAAGTTAAATAAGACAATTAATCAATAATTTATCTTATAACACATGGTCCGAAAGTTCTAGCAACTTAAGGGTATTAAAAAACATCTCAGAGAGATATAATTGTAATCACGATAAGAACAATTAGAACGACTCTGAGATGTTTTTTCATACCCTTGACTGGCTAACTTCATTTTAGAACTTTCGGTTTGCTCTACAAACTAAAAAAATGATTCTTTTGGTATCAATATTGAAAAATATGAGTTTTTTAATGATTTGTCAAGATACCTTATTTTTCATTTTATTTAGTCTATAAGCATACTTTTTCAGCGAGTTCCTAAAATGCTTCTCTCCCAAACTTCTTATTACTTTTCATCTACCACTCCTAACAAATGTAAATATTTAACTTTCAGATAATGTGTTTTCATTTTGAACACTGCTTTTCTAATCATTTTCTATATTATAATGTCTTCGAAGACGAGATATTATCATTGTTTAATTGTGATTCTTATGAAAATATTTTAAAACCGCATGTAGCTAAAAATAGTTACATGCGGTTACTTCATACGTAAAGCATTTTCTAACTATCCACTATAGTTGAAAATAACCTACTTTACACTTTCTTGGCCGGAGCGGATAGTTTTGAACCATTTTCATTATAGATTCTTTTTTCATTGACTACAATTTTTTCAATGATTGCAGTTTCAAGATCTACATTGAGAATTTCAGAAATACCAAGTAAAAAAATAGCTACATCTGCTAATTCCTCTGCAATATTTGAAACATCATCCTTCAAATATGCCTGAAATAATTCATTAACCTCTCCATATAAACATAGTAACTCAAATTTAATGTCTGTAGTATTAAAGCCTTTCATTTTTTTATTTTCTAAAATCTTCTTTTGGCAATCTTTTAATGACGTAATCATATTATACAATCCTTTCAACTTTTATAAATTTATTATACAATATTTTGTCCTCTTTGGAAGCTTTATGTGCTACCTCTATAAAACCTACGTTTCGTTGTGATAGATATCCCCTTATATCCCTAGTTGTTTGTTCGTCAATCATTGAATTAACCTCATCCAATAACAAAAATTTAGAGGACAATAGCACCCCTCGAGCAAGTGCTACTCTTTGCTTTTCTCCCCCAGATATATTGAATATATTAAGGTTTTGTTCATCCCATAAGTATTGCATGTTCATTCTAATCAACATATCAATAATTATATCATCACTAATATTTTTCCCAAAAGTTAAATTATCTTTCAAATTACCAGAAAAAATATATGGATTTTGAGGAATATAAAGAAATTGTTTTCGTAATCTGCATGCCTCAATAATAGTTCCGTCTGAATCTAAAACCACTTCGCCATGCTTAGAAATATTTAAACCTGATAAAATTTTTAATAATTGTGTCTTCCCTGTTCCAGAATCACCAAAAATTAACACTCTATCCTCCATGCCAAATGATAAATCTCCACTCAACTCCAACGTTAAATTATCAAATATATAAATCTTTTTAGGGAGAGTGACTATTCCTAAATTCACTTCATCTGTAATTAAACTTTTCTGATCTCCCAATTCTTGAATATTTTCAATATTCTTTTTTAACATATCTATTTTAGAAACTATAGGAGATATTGTATAACTAATTGATATCAAATGAGGTATCTGTGTAAGTGCATTAAATAAATTATTAGAAATTTGAACGAACCGAAAGTTCTAAAATGAAGTTAGCCAGTCAAGGGCATTAAAAAACATCTCAGAAAGATATAATTGTAATCACCACAACAACAATTAGAAAGACTCTGAGATGCAAAACTATTATACACCAAAAAGAAGACATTTGACACTAGCTGAGCGTAGAATGATTGAGCGTTGGCTTCAAGAAGGGTTCTCAAATCGTGAAATCGCTAGAAGATTAGAAAAAGCTCCTCAAACTATTCACAACGAAGTCAAACGTGGTCAGGTTAGACAACAAGTGCGTAAAGGAAAATTTGAAATAATCTACTCAGCTGACTTCGCTCAAGAAGCCTATCAAAACAATCGTAAACATTCTGTGAAGCAGGCTTCCCTAACCAAGGAACTCAAAGAAAAGATTCTTCACTACATCAAACAGAAATACTCTCCTGAGATGATGGTAAAAGCAAAAGGGATACCTGTCTCCGTCTCCACCATTTACTAATGGACACTTAGGATTGACCAAGGATGACATGCTCTATCCTCGAAAAGAGAAAACGAAGAAAAAGCAAGCGAGTCCCAACTTTAAGCCGGCTGGAAAATCGATTGAGGAACGGCCTGAAAGCATTAATCAGCGTGAGAATGTTGGTGATGTTGAAATGGATACGGTTATTCAAACACGGACAAAAACGGGAAATGGGACTCAATCGGGATTTCGAAGAAATCGATTTTCCTCACTTCTTTATTTCTAGGTCTGGGCTAAACGATTCCAATGGATTCGTTTACTCTCACTCCCGCAAGGTTGACTAGCTTCCACAATTGAGAATTGTGGAAGGCTGGAAATAGAACGAGCGTAGCTCGCCCCTTGCAATTGAGAATTGTGAAAGGTTGGAAATAGGGTTAGCGAAAAAATGTTCGCTAACCTCCTCTAATAGAATGTTGATTTATCAATATTTTACAAACCAGACAAGCCTCGCTTTCGGGTCTCTAGGCTCGGGTATCAATAGTCACTTCTCTCCTAGAGAATTTTTACTCGCTGACTAACTTGGACTTGAAATTTGGAATTTGGAATTTTTACCCTTTGCTTCGTTGTAGCAACACTACGCATTCCACGTGTGCTGAGTGATACTTTCTATACTATAAGACGAAAGGGGTTGAGAGTAGTTTTGAAATGATACTATAGGCCTGAACTGCAGACTGCAAAGATATCACTGATACTTACGTTTCCTACTAGTAACAAATCACACTCAACCCTAATAGGATTTGAGTGTTGCCTTTAACAACACCAGCATTGATTGTTCAGAAATAACTATCTAGACAATGCCCTCAACAGAAACTTGTGGATTCCAATATCAAATTACACTAGTAATACATGCCTATCTGTTACTCACTCTGATACTTGTTAATAATCTTTAGAATTTTATCTTTTTCATTTTCAAAACGCCGTAAATCACTATTAATCAATTCAACAATCTCAATATTTGCGATATCATTTGGAATTTTTGCATATGTATATATGTCGAGGCTTTTAGCATCACTTTTTAATTTCAATGGTGATGTGTAAAAGTCAAATGATTTCTCTAATTTACCTAAACCGTATTGATTCCACTCTTTTCCCTTCTTACTCTTTAAGCAAGTACTAAAATTAAAAACGTGCCCCGATTCCTTTAGTTCTTTAACCATCGTAAAGGCATTATCCCTAACCATTTCCCGAGGGATATTTAGTTTATGACGATAGTCATTTTTTTCAAGTTGGACATCAATACTAAAATTATCATCCAGATGGACTATACCCCCAAAATAGTGTGATCCTGTACCCCGACCTGAATAAGGTTTAAATTCAGGATTAATTTTATCCAACATAGCGTTCTTAAAAATTCTCTCAACAGCTGCGTCTAATCGAAGATGTTTTACTTCATCCATTAATGGGTACACATCTCCATACTTCGATGTTGAAACATCCGTATTGATAGAAGCAAATAGTTCTTCTAAACTCTGACATAAATTTTTATAGTCATTAATAAAAGTATCAAACTCGTTCCTCTCAATGATTTGTAAGTATTCAACAATATTACTATAATGAATAATATTCCAATCTTCAGGTAATACTGATTCATTAATTTTAAACGGGACTAATAAAACTTTGAACTTAGCATCCTGATTATCCCTAGAATACTTTTCAAGCTGATCTCGCTTAGGATAATCTTTCATTTTATTTTCAATAATAACTTCTGTACCGTCAGTAAGATAGAGAGTTAAATCAATATTTTTACGCTCTCGCTCAACACTTTTAATTTTAACTTTATCGACATCAATTATATCTTTTAAGAATACTAAAGGAATATCGGGATTATTCTTAATAATATAGGCAATGAAATTGCTATGATACAATTCAAGACTTGCAAGCGATAAATTTAAATTTAAATTACTATTTAATTTTTCAATGATTTGTTTACTTGATATCATCCTACTTTTCCTTTCGTAATATAAGTTTTGAATTAATAATTATAATATCAATTTTTGAAATCTTATAATGTTTCTATAAAACCATCTAATACCTCTTTTTCTATTTGTAGGGTCCCATCCCAAACATATTATAAATCCTAAATATTCTCTATTTATATTATTGCTCCTTTCTTTTTCATCTCGAATTCAAAAAGATGTAATTAAAAGCTATTCAATAGTAATTCGCCACCTATGCAATATGACAACTAAGTAACCTTATTTTAATTTCCCCTAGATTTACTTGAAGCTATTTGGATTGCTCCATTAATTGTTTGTGACTTAACTTCTCCAGATTTTACAACTTCATCTAGGATTTGTCTAAACTCCTCTTTAGTTAATTTTTTTGGAATCTGAATCTTTATTTTTATTGCGGTCCCGGGAAAAATTTTACTGTCTTGTAAATCTTTAATACCTGTATTTGTTGCAATTGCTCTTTTAGATATTATAACATATTATCCTTTAAATTTTCTTCATAACTCAGTAACAATATATAATCCATACCCTGAGTTTAAGTAGTCCACTTCTTCATTTTCTCTCAAATGAGATTTTTCTGTAATACCACTAGTTACACCAGGTTTTAAAGCTAAATTCATCGCTTCTCTATCATTCGAAACGCTATAAAGCTCTTTAAAATTTAAACTTTCTTTAAATCCTATACCATAATCAATTAGAGCAAATTCACTTTCTATGTACTCCTTATGATCCCAACTCTGAGAACAGTGCCACGCATTAAAACAGTGAGAATGCTCCGGAATGTTTCTAATCATTTCAGAAATAATATAGAAAAAAATCTCCTCAACATTCTCATTTGAACATGAAAGAACTTTTGCAATTTTTCTCGAAATGTTCTCAGATATATTTTCCGATCCTCTAAAATAGTCACTCAATATAGACTTCATTATCGGAGTATATGTTCCAGTAGAGTTTATATTTCTTTCATCAGAATTTTTACTACTTTCTGCAAAGTGAAAAAATATTATTTTTAGCATAGTGAACTGAATCTTTTCCGACATTACCAACTTCATGTGTCACCTTAAATCCATACTCATTTAAAAACGATGATACTAATAAGCCAACAAAAGGGGGCATAAATTTTAAATCATACAAAAGGTTAACATTTTTATCAGACATATCTAAAGAAAGGAGTTTTTGTACATAATCTTTATATTTATGGTCTGGTAAATTCAACTCTATATATTGCATTGTTACTCCATATATCTTAAAAAGATCCCCTACATCAACTGAGAATTCAAGAACGTATACACCCTTTTTACATCACGGCTTTTGAGGAAATACTTGGAATTAAATAATCATAATTTCACTTATTATACCACTAAAGTCACTTCACAGAAAGACTTATTCAGCAAAAACCACGACAAACGCATGAAGAAAATCATTCGTTGAAAAAGTTGTGAAAACAGCAAAACGCCTACTTTGATAATCTTATTTTAAAAAATTCGAAGGATTTTCGAGAAATTCTCTAGTTTTCATCCTTTCCAACTTCTTGACCTGGTATTCGTAGTTATCTATACGATTATTCAACTCTTTCTTCCTTGTTCTAAGTTCGCTTTCAACTGCTCTTAAAGTTACACCTGCCGTCAAATTCATCTTGACATAGTCGTGGTTGGCTAAGCGACGATTTTCTGGATCGCTATTATTGAGATTGATAAGCACCTCTGCCATTCTATTTAGGTAAGCAATATGGTCCTGTAGATCTGTGATAACTAGGTCAAGCTGGGCAATATCCTTGATAATACCATCCTTAACTTCTTGAAAAGATTTATTATCTATATTCAATTCGATAAGAAGATTAATTTCGTCAATTTTATGTTTAAGAGTTTCAAACCTTGCCCGTCTTTGTTTAGGTATTGTCTGACTATCATTGGTTAGCTGTCGGATCAGGTCACTCCCTCGCATATATCGGTTAAAGCCAGAATTTTCTTTATGATAAATAAAAAACTGAGCAGTCTCACAGATAAACACATGATATGATTTGCCGCTGTCTGTCTCTTTTATATCCAAATGGCAGTTTGGGATAAAGACCAAGCCGTCTTTTTTAATTCCATAATTGATTCTGATAAATATGCCCTCCTTGACTAACTGATCAATCTGGTCCTCTGCAAGTACCACCTCAAACTCCTGAATTCGATCTCGATTCTCTTTGAACTCTTCATAGGCTTCCCACAATTCTTCATAGTGGAGCTTATCTTTCTCAGCTTCTCTACAATAATTCTCAAAGTCCGTGACAAGATTTGCTGACTCAAGTTCTGGAGTGTCTTCTCGCTTTTCAAAGTAATCTTCAAAGAACGCAACATCATATAAATTTTTAGTGCTAATTTTCTTATTTTCTAGGGAAATGGTTTGACCATTTTCAGTCAGGCTAAAAGTCACATGCTTTTTCTTCAGGGAAATGACCAGATTCAACTGCTCTACCATTTCCAAAAGATGAGATAAATCCTGAACTTTCGATAAAAGAAAATCCAATCGTTGCTCAATAGCTCGCTTGCAAATTCCTCACGGAAATATTCCTCTGTATAAGGTCGACGTTTGTCTAGTTGATTGCCTCGAATCACCTTCTTCATGTCCATATCCGTCATCAGAAACCTAGCATGCTTTCTGGAAAAGACTTTGGACAATATCTTCCTTGTTTTGTGCAATTACCTGTGCCAAATATTGCTTATAATCGTTAGTGATGCTTGACGATTGAGGTGTGACTGGACTTGATTCTTTTTTTACTTCAGATTCCACTTTTACTTTTGATTTTTGTTGTTCCATTTCAAATGCAGAAACATAGTCTACTTCTTCTGTCGGATCAGCCTCCGTTTGTTTAAATAATGCGGCAATCTTCGCACGTTCTTCTGTTGATGATGTCGGCGTCTTCTCATCTAGTGGCTGGTCAAAGTTCCATGGTTTTGTCATTTAGTTTCCACTTTCCTATTGTTTTCTGGATGTGTTGGAAGACTAACTTCCCTCCCAAAGGCTTGATTCAAAGCCTCGTCAAATGTTAAATGGCTTGATTGTTGCCGCTTCACAAACGTGCTATACATAGCTGTCTGTAATTGTTCCCGGTAGGTTTCTAATTTCTCTGTTTCCTTAGAAACCTTCTCCTCTTGCCTAGCCACTTTATCAGCTAGGCGTTCAATGACACTCATCGTGCTATCCTCCTTGTTCACACTTTCTAGCTTATGATAGGATTCTTGATTTTGTTATCACAACTCTAAAACAGTCTCTCGTTTAGGTGGAGGAGGATTCCTAATTCGTGCTTGTTTAAAGGGGCTCCTCAGATAAATAATAACAAAATGGTTGAGAGACATTTTCTACTACCTGTACCTGTTCAAAATGGACTGATTTGAGAAAAGTCACGGCTTCTTTGAACGATACACTTGAAACCAATTGAACAAAGTCAATGACATCTCCCTGAATATCCCTTGAAAACCACTTAAAGGTATTTGTATCCGCAAAAATCCGAAAGGAATCATGGTCTGGATGCTCATACACCTGACCTGATACTCTTTTAAATGGATAACCTAAGTTAGCTGCGACATCTAAAATAGCGATTTGTTTGAGATTTGTTAATGTTGTCATCTATGCTCTCCTTATCAAAAAAGCAGAAGGTTATCCTCCTGCTAGTTGTTATCACTGGTTGTTGTACTCTTGATGTCAGGAATGGCAGAATTACTTACTTCAGTATTTGACTTCAAGTCATCGAACTTCCCATTCCAAGTTATCAGCTGATTGACCAACAATTGATCCCTGATTTTGGCATAGGAGACTTTCATTGTTTTCGTTTCTGTCTGTGTCATTTTTTGTTGGTGTTCACTCATATCTGACACGTAAGTAACTTGATAAGATACCTCCACAAGTGCTTCATTAGTCTTTGAATTCACAAAAATCTTTGCCTCATCAAAACGATAGTCCAGCAAATAGTCCTTATACACTTGATTGATGGATTCTTCTTGATGTGCTATTTCTTCTTTATAGGCTGAATCTGTCATATAGGGCTTGATACGATTGTTGTTTTCACCCATCTTTTCCTTAGTGTAGTATTGAGTGAGAAATTCCTTAACAAGTTCATCAGATAAGACAGTTGCGTGCTCCTTTTCTTTTTCACTAGCAAGCAGTTTGTGAGCTTCTGTTTTGATTTGATGTTCTGTCTGCTTTGTGGCAGAGTGAGAACCAATGGTATAGCCCATCATCACTAGAAAACTAGTTACAGCTATTCCTCCGATACCAAGCAAAAGCCTGACTTTTATTTTATTTAACATATGTTGTTGCTTTCTCCTTTTTGATAAGATAGCACCATCATAACAGGATTGACTTGGAGATTTTATCACAAGAAAAAAGAAGCTGGGACAGCCTCAATAGATAATCTTACTCTGGAGAAAAATATCCTAAAAGTTCTGCTTTATGGATTGCCTCCTGCCTATTAGTAACACCCAGCTTTGAAAATATATTTGCCAAATGATTCGAAACAGTCCGTTTGCTTAAAAACAAGGTTTCGCAAATCTCATCAATTGTTAAACCATTTCTGACCGATTCTAACACTTCTATCTCTCGAGCAGACAAGATATCCACGATTTCTTCTGACGAAAAATACTTTTTTCCACTATATATACCTTGTAATTGAATAAGAAGTTTATCTGGATCAATACTTTTATCAATAAAAGCATACGCCCCCATCTTTTTAGCTCGATATTCGTATATTTTTTTGCTATACCCTGTTAAAATAACGATTTTAATCTCACGTTCCTTTTTTATCATATCTTCAGCTAAGGCTAATCCATCTGTTTCATAAATACTGGTCAAATTAATATCGATCAAAATGATATCGTATCGACTATAATCAATATCATCTACTGATTGAAAATTTTCAACTAAATCAACACAGTTAATTGTTTCCGACAATTCTAAAATCATTTTTAAACTCTGACTAAACAACTTGTGATCATCAATTAATAAAATTTTCATGGCACAACTCCTTATCTATTGGTAATTGGATTTCTACTATAAACGTAGCATTCACTGTCTGAATTTCTATTGTTCCGCCTAAAACACTAATACGATTTTCTAAATTCTTTAACCCATAACCAAGATGGTTACTTGAAACATCATAATTATTTCTACAAGATAAATAAATAATGTCGTCAGATACAGAGAGAGATAACAAAATAATATGGCCAGATGAATATTTAACAGCATTCGTCACCAACTCTTCAATAAAACGGTAAAGAATCTTATCATACGGTTCCATTAGAAAAAAATCAGACTGAAAATCTGTTTCAACTTTTTTCGTTGTCTCATATCTCTTCAATATTCTATCAATTAATGATGTATATTTTCTAGTTAACTTCTCATCACCACTGCTCATAGGTTGATAATAATCCATTCTCTCTCGAATACGTTGAACTAGTTCATCTGAGACATAGCCAATCTGAGTTCTAAACTGCTCATTTTCTCCATATTTATTAAAATTTTTTATCGCCATTACACTTTGTAATACTTCGTTATGGAGAAATTCTGCAAATTGTTGCTCTATATCTTCATTAGCTAATAAATTCTTCACCATTTTATTTCGTTTCAAAAATAAAACTTCTAAATAATCTTTTGCACCCGTTAGCTGCTTACCTCTAAATAATCTAATAAATTCTTCCGTTAAAAATCCAACTATCAGCACAATTAAATTAAAACAAAGAAAACTTTGTTTTAATTCTAGTCTTGCAATAATAAATGTAGTAAGTAAAAGGATGCCTACTCCCAGTAGTACTTTTAAACTTGCCTCAATATATAATAGTTTCAACTCATCTATCTTTTTTTGAAAACTTCTATAAATTGTTTTCAAGTGGAATGAAACAAGTACAAAGAGAATTTCCACATACCATAAAAAATTTAAAATACCAATATCAGTCGTATTAATATATAAAATAATATAAGTAACTGGTAGAAAAAATGAAAGGAAGGTCAAATTTTTCCTCTGATAATTTAAAGAAGATTTCAACTCTTTTTTATACATTATTAACAGGACAATAGGTAAGCAAGAAATAAAAAATGATGTAAATATAGATAAAAATAAAAAGAGGGGCTCACTAAAAAAATAAGATATTTCTGTGATAATCGTGACAATAAACGTGACAAAAAACAGTTCCTCGCCTATTTTTTTACCGAGTAGAATAATAGATACTGAACTATAAACTAATAGAAAAGAATTAATGGGATGAAATAGATCTAAAAAATGGAATAATGTATGCTCAATATTCAAATTTAGAGTCAATTGCCAACTAATTAAAAATAGAGATAGTAATAGCCACAACTTCAATTCACTATATTTAAACTTTAAGAAATTACAAATGTAAGTAGAAATAATCAACAAAATAATAAAAACAACTGCAAATTTTTGAGTAAAAGTTGACGAAAAATCAAATGGAATTTGAAGGTATATATAAATCATTAATATAAAATGATTTATTAAAGTTATCCACCATAACAATAGCGATTTATCAGAAATATTCTTTAACCACGTCTTCATATTTAAAATTTCCTACTATGATTTTTTGTTATCATTATATCACAAAACCAGAATAAGGATGGCTAATATCCCATTCTGGTTTCACTCACTAGGTCTGATTGCTAGCTTTTGTACAAATTTTATAGGTTGAATAGAGATAAATCGTAAATAAGCCAATCATAAACAATAAATATTTTGCATCAATTACAACTGTTGTATTCGCAAAATTTTCAAAGTAACCTAGTAAGCTATTACTAAGTGCCCAACTCAATGGAATAGCTATTAGCATCGGAACTAGAAAATAAGCGAGAATCTGTTGAAAAATAATTTTTTTATTTTGCTTCCTTTGATTTCCTAATAAATAAAGTATATTGTAGTCATTGACACTTTCCAACGCATTTGTCGAAGCCTGTAAAGATAGAATGCTCAGTGTAATTACTGTAAAAATCACCCCAACAAAAATGAGAACTAATACAATGACTCCCATAAATCCTAGGTACAGTTCTGCTGATCGAACTTTGGTTTGATATACAAAATCAGATTGATTTCCTTCTTGATTCGTAAAATAGTATTGCTCAATCCAGCTCTCTAAAAATGATTCAACCTTTCGTTTATCGATTCCTTTTTTATATAAGGCTACATAGTGTAAGCTGTTGACCGTTAATTTTTTCACTACTTTATCAGGAACTATCAATGTCCCTCGGTCATTATTTTCTACCGTAGTAACGAAATAAACATTTTCCAAAGGAGTCTTAGACGCTGACTTTAACGTTATTCCTAAAACAGTAACTTCATTATTTTTAGAGAGAAATTCACTAATCTGCTTCCTAGTACCTTTATAGTTTGCATTTATTAAAAATTCATTGTCAGACAAATCAACTTCTTTTTTTCCCTGAAATCTTAATAAGGAATTGTAATCAGTAAGCGAGACAATAGGAACGAATGAATCTCCTAATCCTTTATCTAAATCCCACAAATGGCTTGTATCAATAATATCTTTATAAGTCAAATCACTTATATAAGTTGGATACTCAAATTCTTTATTAATAATTGAAAAGTCAAAACCATCTTCTTTTAACTTATTCTTTACATCTATATGGTTATAATGGTATTTTTCTCCCTTAAACATCTGCACATCAATATCATAAGGAATAAATTTATTTAAATCATTACTCAATGAACTGTAGGCACTACCACTAAAAATCAATAAGCTAGTTGCTAATGTCAAGGAAAGCGATAATACCGATATGGTCACCGAATTACGATCTGCCTGTTTAGATAGTTGTCTGAGTTTAAATGAATTATATTTCTTGAAATACCAATTTGGCAATGAATAAGTTAAGCGGATCAAAAAATAGCTTAATGTACTGTAAAAAATAAATATAACTAGTACAAACAGTGTTATAAGCAACATTCCCCAATTTCTAAGAATTGAAATATGTGTATAGTCTGATAGATAGACACATCCAAAGCAAATAACTAGTGCCGATAAGATAAATAGTACCGCTTGCCACTTTGTTTCTCCTTTTGAAAAAATAGAACTTTTGACACCATTTTCTTGAATAAGAGAAATAATAGCTTGCTTTCTAAAGGTAAATATATCCATTACACCAATGATTCCACTTGTTGCTAAATAGGATATTCCTAATAAATTCACTGATTTCATGTCTATGAAAAACATATTACCAAAATAATTCCCCATAAAAAAATTAGATGCAATATGTGCTAGAATGATCAGCACTCCTAGTCCTAAGATAAATCCGGCAAGCAAAGCAAACAGATTAACAACCATCGTCTCACAGAAAAGAGTTCCTACAATATGACGTTTTTTCATCCCCAATGTTGCGTATAACCCCAGCTCTTGTTTTCTTCGGCCTAATACGAAACCAGTTGAGTAAACAACTAAAAAAGCAATTGTACTCAATATAACATAAGATAATAGGCCCATATATTGTGTCATAATGGTTGTCATCATCTCCTTAGCACCTGATAAACTTTGCATGACAGGATGACTTGGCAAAGCATTAAATGCATAGAGTAGACTATAAATTAACGTCAAACTAAGAAAGTAAACTGTGTATGTCTGTAAATTTCTTTGTACATTTCTAAGAATTAATTTTGGATACATCTTACTTCTCCCTATCGTGTATGTTTATAAATCTCTTGTAAATATTCTTCATTTGATAAAGAGTGGCGATACATATCTGCTGTAACTTGCCCATCCTTTAATAGAATAATACGTGATGAATACTTAGCTGCTGCTGGATCGTGTGTCACCATTAAAATCGTAATACCAAAAATTTGATTAATATCTTGCAGGAGAGCCATTAAATTTTCTGAGTTAGCCGAATCTAAAGCACCAGTTGGTTCATCTGCAATCAGAAGTTTCGATTCATCAATTAGAGCACGTGCAGTTGCAACACGCTGTCTTTGTCCTCCTGATAATTGATTGGGAAATTTATTTCGTAATTGACCTATTGATAATTTTTCTAGGATATTTTCTATTTTTACATGACAATCCGAAACTTTTTTTCCTTGAATTTGTAATGGTAAGACAATATTCTCATAAACTGTTAAAGTCTCAACTAAATTATAAGATTGAAAGATATAGGAAATATTTTGTGAACGATAGTTTGCCAATTGATTATCTGTCGCATTGATGATATCAAACCCCTCAAAGGAAATATCGCCTGATGTCGGCTTATCAATTGTTGAAACACAGTTTAACAAAGTTGTTTTTCCACTGCCGCTTGCTCCCATGATAGCAAGAAACTCTCCTGTCTTTACAGAGAGATTAACATCCGATAAAGCATGAACTAGACTATCTCCCTCACCAAACTCTTTATTTAAGTTTTTTACAACTAATTGTGACATAAGTATTCCTCCGTTTCTATTTTACAAGACTATTATAATCAATCTGATTTTTAATATCATGAGTAATTCGTGCATAGTACCTCTAAAGAAAAAACAAGTTAAAAAGCCATAAACTAGTATGGCTTTTTGAATCTCTATTATTTCCGTTCTTTTCGTTTTTTCATAACATAAACGATACCAATGATAGATGCTCCTAGAATCAATACCGGAGCATAAAACTCAAGTGATCCAATAATTCCTTCCATTTGTGACATAAGTATTCCTCCATTTCTATTTTATAAGACTATTATAATCAATCCTATCTTTGAGAGCATGAGTAATTCGTGCATAAACTCTCTAAAGAGACGTAAAAGAGGCTGAAACAAACCAGGATGAGCATGTCGCACTCACCCACAAAAGAATGTAATCCGGAAGATTACGTATAAAGAGTTTCCAGCCTCGCTTCTTTTATAGCTTTAACAGTTTGATACAGTAATTGTCTGATTTGTAAAATGTCGATAAATCAACATTCTAGTAGAAAAGGCTAGCGAACAGTTCTTCGCTAGCCCTATTTCCAAGAAATAAGGGAGTGAGGAAAATCGATTTCTACGAAATCACGATTGAGTCACACTCCCTTTTAAATATCTATCATTTTCGTTCTTTTCGTTTTTTCATAACGTAAACAACACCAATAATGGCTGCTCCTAGAATCAATGCAGGAGCATAAAACTCAAGTGTTCCAATAATTCCTTCCATCTTACCCTCTAAATCTTGTTCATTCTATCCACAGCGGACATCTGCATAAGACAGCCCTCCCACAACGATCTTGATTAGTCATTCGAATCGCAGTTCTGAGGCTAGATGCAGAATTACCTGATAATTCTTGATTGTCAATTTCATAATGCAAGCTATCAATTTCAACATAATTTTCTTTCATTTTTTTACTCCTATAATTTATCATTTCACTCAATCTCTGTCAATTACAACAAGGAAAATTTATATATATCTATCCTTCGAACGTGATAACGTCCCATCTACTACTATTCATTTAACAAACTTACCAAAGTCATCAAGCGTAATGCCTTTGGATTTCGGAACTTTGAAAACTTCAAAAAGCGGATTTTGATTGCCTTAAACATAAAGAAAGAGAAGACCAAGCTGGTCCTCTCTAGATGGTAGCTGACATCTACCCACTACAGTTGACAAAGAGCCGTATTCTATTGTATCAAGTTCCTTATTCTGACTTCTGTTGCGACTAATTTTATAGTCATACTACATACTTTCTAAATCTTTCAATTTAACTGACACAATCTTTGATACGCCAGATTCTTGCATGGTCACTCCATACATAGCATCTGCTGCTGCCATTGTCCCTTTCCGGTGTGTCACCACGATAAACTGACTCGATTGATCAAAGCGGTTGAGGTAATCACCAAAACGTTTCACATTGGCTTCATCAAGCGCTGCCTCCACTTCATCCAAAATGACAAATGGAATGGTTTTGACTCGAATAATCGAAAATAACAAGGCTAGGGCTGATAAGGCTTTTTCCCCACCAGACATCAAGTTTAGGGATTGAATTTTCTTTCCTGGCGGTTGAACAGAAATCTCCACACCTGCTGTCAAAATATCTGAACTGGTCAGAATGAGGTCTGCTGATCCACCACCAAACATTTGCTGAAAGGTTCGCTTGAAACTATCACGAATGGCTTCAAAGGTCTGCTTAAAGCGTGCTGTCACCTCTGTATCCATTTCATGAATGGTGTCCAATAAGAGATCACGAGCTGAAAGAATGTCCTCTCGCTGTTCTTTTAAGAAATGCAAGCGTTGCCCCACTTCTTCGTACTGTTCAATAGCTTCGATATTCACAGGCCCTAGGCTACGAATCGCTCGCTCCAATTCTTTTAAGGTCTGCTCAGCCTGAGTCAAGTTTTCCACTGAATCTGCTTTTTGGATCGCTTCATCAAAACTCATTTTATAATGCTCTGTCAGATTGACCAACAAGAGTTTTAAGCGGCTAGCTTCTTGCTCATGGTCTGCCTCCAATTTAGCTTGCTTGCGAATAAATTCGTCATTTTTCAAACGCATCTGCTCCAAACGTATAGCGATATCGTCAAACTGACCTTCGATATCCTCTAATTCGAGCTTCATCCGAACAAGCAGCTGATTGGTCTCATCTTGTTTTGCTTTTGCAGCAGATAATTGCTCTGTTAATACCTCTAAGCTGGTATCGTCCTGTGCCTCAATTTTTTGGTCAATAACCGCCTGTAATATCTCTATTTCATGCGCAAAATTAGCCTGTTCTTCCTGCAAGCGAGTTTGCTCTGACTGAACAAAGCCTACCTCACTAGCCAACTGACTTTGAGTGACTTTGAGGCTAGACAGGCTATCCTGTAAAGTCTGTATTTGCTCTTGGATAGCATAGCGATTGGTCTTCATCTCCTCAATCTGCCCTGACAATGTCGTTTTCTTTTCGGCAAACTCGGACAATTGTACTTGATACTGAGCCAACAAGTCCTCTAAATCAGACAATACAGTCTGACTAGTCTGCCCTGATTGGAGCTCATAGAGGGCATCCAATTCCGCTACCTTCTCTGCTAGCTGTTCATAGGAAAGGCGAACTCGCTGCTCCACCAATCGTGCTTCCTCACCAGCTTCCTTGATTTCTTCTAAGGAAAGGCGAATCGCTTCCGCTGCTTCTTTTTTAGCCGCAACTTGCTTTTCTTGCTCTACTAGGGTTTGATGTAAGAGTCTGATTTCTTCTGCCAAGGCATCCAACTCTGGTTTGACAAAAGTTGTATTATTGGTACGGTTACTTCCCCCTGCAAAAGCTCCACCAGGGCGAATTTCGGTGCCGTCTAAGGTTACCAGACGAACTTGGAATTTGGTTGCCCTCGCGGCCTGATTGGCATGCTCGACTGTATCAAAAACCGCAATCGTGCCTAGTAAATTTTGAAAAATAACCCTTAAGCCTTCAGCATAGGATACTAAATCACTAGCTAAACCTAAAAATCCTTTAGAAGATTGTAATTGACTAACGAGATGACTTGCTAACTGACGTGGTTTAATGGTCGTCAGTGGTAAAAAGGTTGCGCGTCCTTGACGGCCTTGTTTTAAGAAGGCAATTGCTGCTTTGGCAGTTGCTTCGTCTTCGACAATAATATGCTGGCTAGCACCACCAAGAGCAATGTCAAGTGCTGTCTGATACTGCATCTCAAAGGTGACATTGGCACTAACTGCTCCAATAATGCCACCGATTCTATCGGCTTGTTGCAAGACAGCTTTGACACCCGCATAGAAATTCGAGTGATTTTGCAAAATCGCTTCTAAACTAGCTTGTCGCGCCTTCTTTATTTTTACTTGATCTAACACATCAAACAACTGCGATTGACCTGCTTGATACTCCTGATCTAAGGCAACTAATTCTGTTTGTTTCTGCTGATAATCTGCTAACAGTTCTTTTAGCCGTATCTCAGCTTCTCGTAGCTGAATCTCCAATTGGGATAAGTCAGACTGGTGTGTTTCCTTTTCCGTCAACAGGCGAGTCATTTCTTCCGATTGACTTTTAGAAAGTCGTTGTTGGTTGGCAAGGTCTTGCTCTACTTTCGCTAGTGCATTCGATAATTCTGCTTCATCTTGTAGCAAGCCAACATAGCGCTCTCTAAGACGATCCAATACTTGGTCTGGATCTTCAGAAAAGTTGGATAAGTCCTGCTCTTTTTCGGCAATTATCTGTTTAATCTGGGTCAATTCTTCCTTCAATTGCACTAAACGACTTGCCTTTTCCGCCAGTTTTTCATTTGTTTTAATAGCTTTTTCTTCTACATCCTGTAATCTAGCTTGTGCTTCTTGGCGACTGGTTTCATTCTGGCTCGACTCCAGTTGGTGAACCGTAATCTTTTGCTCTAAATCGCTGATTAACTTGGTAACATCAAGCAATACGGCTTGTTCACGTTCTAGCTGCGCAGTTAACTGCTGTCTTTGCTGCTTCAAGCCTTGATTTTCTATCTCAAGGCTATCTCTTTGTGCATAATAATGGGTCAAATCAGCCTTGACTTGAGTCAAATCAGCCTCTTTCTGGTCAAGTAAAGACCTCCCTTTTGCAATTTGAGCCACCAAAACATTCAGATACAGCTTCTTACGCTCTTCATCCAACCCCAAGAATTTCTTTGCAACCTGAGCCTGTTTTTCTAAGGGCTTCACTTGCGTGTCTAATTCATAGATAATATCTTCCAAACGGTCTAAATTATCCTGAGCCTGTGACAGTTTGGTCTCTGTTTCTTTTTTGCGTGTCTTGTATTTGAGAACACCAGCCGCTTCTTCAAAGATAGCTCTACGCTCTTCTGGTTTGGAATTGAAAATAGCCTCTACACGACCTTGAGAAATAATGGAAAACGAATCTCGTCCAAGACCCGTATCCATAAACAAATCATGAATATCTCGTAAACGAACCTTCTGACCGTCAATCAAATACTCACTATCGCCTGAACGGTAAATGTGGCGTTCTACCTTGATTTCTTTTTCCCGACCTGCGATAAAACCGCTACTATTATCCAAGGTGACAATGACAGAAGCATAATTGAGAGCTTTTCGACTTTCTGTTCCAGCAAAAATCACGTCTGGCATTTTGCCTCCACGGAGACTTTTGGCTGATGATTCACCCAAGGCCCAACGAAGACTTTCTGTAATATTGGATTTACCTGACCCATTTGGACCAACGACTGCTGTTACTCCTCGGTCAAAGACAACCTTTGTTTTATCTGCAAAGGACTTGAAGCCTTGCATTTCAATTGACTTAAGATACATTCTTAGTTCCCTGCCTCTACCGCATTTTTCGCTGCAGCTTGTTCTGCTTGCTTTTTAGAGCGTCCCTGACCTCTGCCCAAGGCTTGATCATTCACCAACACTTCTACTTCAAAGGTTTTATCATGTGCCGGCCCTGATTCAGAAATGACCTGATAGCGAATAGCAATCTCTCCATTCACCTGCAACATTTCTTGTAAGGCTGTTTTATAATCAGTTACCCGTTCAAAATTTCCAACTTCTAACTGAGGAATCATCACCTGATAGAGAAAGTCCTCCACGGTTTCAATTCCCTTATCTAGCAAAAGGGCTCCTAAAAAGGCCTCAAATAAATCGCCTAAAATAGTATCTCGATTGCGCCCACCTGATTTTTCTTCCCCTTTTCCCAAACGAAGGAAACGATCAAATCCACAAGCACGTGCAAAACCTGCCAAACTCTCCTCTCGAACGAAGGTTGAGCGCATTTTTGACATCTCACCTTCTGGAAATTGAGGATAGGTCTGATACAAATAACGGGAAATAATCAATTGCAGAACAGCGTCTCCTAAAAATTCCAAACGCTCATTATGTGAAATTTTTAGAAGGCGGTGTTCATTGGCATAGGATGTGTGGGTAAAAGCTGTTTCCAGCAAGCTTACATCGGAAAAATCAATTCCAAAGTCCACAGCTAATTTTTTCTGTAATTGTTGCATAGCGACTCCTTTTTGTCTGTCCTTTTCATTATACCATATTTTGATAAAGAGCATAGAGAAACAAGATAATCTTCACGCCAAACGCATGAAACGTTCTTCTCCCTTTTTCCCCCTCAAACACTTTTTCGATTTAAAGTAGTCGTTTCAAATACTGGTCAAAGGATAGACTAAGGGCATATTTCTTGCGTCGCATGCTCATTTTCTTTCCAAAATCCAGCCGTTTTAGGACAGCGAGACAGAATTTGTCCATTACATTCAAATTAAATGCTAATTGCTTGTTCAATGTTTTATTTGCATCTTCTCGAAAAACAACATCTAACAGCCAATGCAGGCTCTCTATCTGCCAATGACCGCGTACATAGTCGCACAATTCCTTGGCGCTAACCTGACTACTCAAGATAAAGTAGCGGGTTTCTTCACTCTCTTGACCATTCTTCACTATATGAATATGAGCTCGTCCTATACTCTGAATATGACCCCATTCTGGATGGGATTTCCGGAGCCAACGAGTATCGTTGATGACCTCATACTGTCTCAACTCAATTTGACCATGCGCTTTCTCAAGCGTCTCATAGCTATCATCTCGCTCAGTATCTACCTCGAAAAAGGGCCGAATATCTGCTAGAAGGCTCCTCTGATTATCTTTTACTGCCAAACAGTAGTCTGCCTTCTTCTTGATAATCTTATCCGCAATAGCCTTCTGGGTTCCCATGGCATCAAGGCTTATCATACAGCCCTTCACTGAAATCATGTCCAATAACTCTGGTATCGCTGTGATTTCATTAGACTTTTCATCTGTCGCTACTTGACCATAGGAAATTCCTAAGTCTGTCGCATAAGCTGAGACAATATGCAAGGCTTTCTGCCTTGGGCTGGCATTCCCTCGAATCATCTTTCCGTCAATCGCTATCAGGCGTTTCGAAAATCGAGTAAAACTCGTAGCTGATAGTTCTGCTTCTTCAAGGAGAGCAGACTACATCTGTGTTACTTCTACTAGAACTTGGGGATTTAGGGTCGCAAAGACACATTGGAGAGTATCATGAGACGGAATCCCATTTTCTAACTCCAACACAGTTCGCAAGGAAGACTCGTAGGCATTTCCCAAACTCCTCAATTTCATCCCAATATTCTGCACCTGATAGGCGTGCAAAGAAAATAAGTAGCACAATATCTGATAAGAGGTGCTTGATTTTCCATGGTTCTCTGTCATCACGGACATGTATCAAAAAATCGAGTAGCCCATTCATAACAAAATCCTCCACTATCTCTAGTATAGCAGAGGATTCAATCTTAAATTATGAAACTCTTATCTGAAAGCGATATTTTCTTCATGCGTTTGTCGTGGGTGATAATGAACTATTGGTACTTGTGGTGCTTTTGGGAGCGGCTCTGGTTTTGGTCGTGTAGGTTCGGTTACCTTAGTGAGTGTTAAGCTAGGCTGTGTCACCTTGTCCAACGTTTTTGGCGTAAAGGTCACATGAGGCTCTGGGGTAAAGGTTTTGGGAACATAGGTCTCAGGCTGAACTGTTAGCGGCTCTGGAACAGGCTCTAGCTCTGCTTTGACATGGGGTTTGGGACGATAAGGGGTTACTGTTCGTGCAACTGGTAGGGTATTTAGGGCAAACCAATAGGTCTTTCCTCCCACCTGTGTAGGCATGTCTCCCTGCCCAAAGGTTACCGTGTAGGTATTGCCTGACGTCACCGTTGAGACAATCGCTCCCTTATAGGCATACCGACTAGAAGTTGTGTCCCATTCTTCGGGTAGATTCAAGTCACTGGCACGATTAGCTCCCAAAGAACGAGCTAATCCTTCATTGGTCACTTGAATACTAGACCCATGAATTGGCACAAATTTCCCTGATGAATCCTTCACATACTCAAGACCGATATTATTGTGATTCAGCGATGAATGGGTAAAGACACCTGGTTTTTCGTTTGTGAAGGTGACTTGGCTACCATCTTCTAAGAAATATTTGGCTTTGACACGGAACTCCATTTTATCGGTCCGCCAATTGCCTGTCCCATCATTGCGGTAAGCAATAAAGCCTTCTGTTGGATCATTTGGCACAACCAACTTGACCGCATTTGTGCCAGTTGGGGAGATAGTATTCGTAATCTCATAGGCAACCTTGGTGATTTTTCTGCCGTCAAAGCTCGCATTCTGTAAATTCTGATAGGTAAAAGATAGGTTTCCCCAGTCTGAAAATGGTCATATACAAAGAAACCTGTCGAATCAAGAATCTTCGAGTACCCACCAAGCATGGCGTCACCCTTTGCGATAATACGGTCAGGGTTACGAGTCCCTGCACTATGTTTGGCTTGGGGCTCGCCATTGTTCAAGTTGAGGGCTTGAACCAAAGCTTCTGAAATATAGCCTTCTTCTCCTTTTGAAATAGCTGCCACGTCACGTTGATAACGCTCCTTTTCTTTGGCATTATAGGCATCAATAGCTGCATTTTCTTTCTTAGCAGTTTCTTCTTTTTCTTGATTGCGCTTGGTGATTGAGGCAATCTCATCGGCACGGTCTGTGACTAGTTTCTCTTTGTCTTTGTTTACCTTGTCAACTGCGGCTTGACCTGCCTTATTTTCATCATCAATAGCCTGTTGACCTGCTTTATTTCGTTTGTCAATGGCTTCATTTTCAGTTTTCGCCTTCGCTAGTCCTGCTTCATTTTCCTTTTGAATGGCAAGATTCTTTGCGACAATAGCATCTGCGACTTGTTTCTTGGTCAGATAGTCCGCAAGATGATTCTTATTGGCCTTATCAATTGTGGCGACAGTGGCTGTATAGTCTTCATATCCTGAAACAGTTGTCCCATCTCCTGACGAAACCTCCTCGGTATGAACCGTCACATTAGCGTCTGAGAACTGTGCTTTCAATTCTGAAACGGTAGTATCAACAGACTGATTGAAGCGATCGCCTACTTGCGTAGCTTCTTTATAACCAGCCTCCAATTCAGCATTTCCTTTTTCGATACGGGCTTTATCCTGCTCATAAGTGGCTTTATCTGATTTGTAGGTTTCTGTGACCTTAGCAATGTTTTCAGCCTGCTTTGCCGCATCTGCCTCTGCCTGATTCAATTGTTGGGCTGTTTCATGAGCCCTTGTGGTATTTCCCAAATCCATTGGTTGGTCTTGAACAGTTTTGACCCCTTCTGTTTTTGCTTTGTTTACAGCTTCCGTCACCCTATCATGAGGAACCGTAACCGTGATAGCTCCACTTGACTGACCAGTTGAAGCTAAGCTATCTGACTGCTCAGCAACTGGTGTTGGTTGCGCTTCTGGTAAATTGGTGGCAGGATTTTCTGTCAACTGAACGGTCTTATCTGGCGAAGGTGTTACCACTTCGTCAGCTTGTGCGACAGAGCCTCCCCAAGCAACCACAGCTGTAACCACTGTCCCAAGAGCAACTGAACAGAGCGTACGATACTTCTTGCTTTTACGGAAGACATGCTTTTCTGCTTTTTCCTGATTGACTAAAAAGTGATGATGGATTTGTTTTGTCATAGAAAACCTTCTTTTCTTTTGATGTGTAGTAACAACTTGTCACTCTTATCCCATCATAAAAAAGAAGGCTTGATTTTAGTATCACATCAAGTAAGAGAATAATAAACTGTATTTTATAATATCTAAAAGATGTTGCTTTTGTACCGTTAAAATGTTAAAATTACGGTACAAAAGCAACAAAGAGAGGGAAAACATGTCAAAAAAAGAACTGTTACTTAACTACTTAGACAATCACAATGGCATAATTACCTATAGAGATTGTAAAAAAATGGGTATTCCAACCATATATCTGACAAGACTAGAAGATGAAGGAGTTATCTTTAGGGTCGAAAAAGGTATCTATCTGTCCTCTAGCGGAAATTATGATGAATACTATTTCTTTCAGTATCGCTATCCCAGAACTGTTTTTTCTCATATCTCTGCTCTTTATCTACAAGGACTTACAGATGAAATTCCTCAATATTTTGAAGTAACAGTTCCAAAGGACTACCGTTTTAGAAATACTCCGTTAAATCTAAATGTCCATACTGTTTCTAAAGACATTGTCACCCTTGGAGTTACCAGTGTAAAAACCCCTATGGGAAATACCGTTAATGTTTATGATTTTGAACGTATTCTATGTGATTTTATCCTCAACCGAGATAACATTGATACTGAGCTCTTTGTCAAAACACTTCAAACTTATAGCAACTTCCCTAAAAAAAATCTCACAAAACTCTATGAATATGCCCAAAAACTAAATATCTTAGATGAAGTTAAACGAACCTTGGAGGTACTCCTATGAATAAAGCAAAATTAACAGCACTCTGCCATAAAATTTCTAAACAAACAGGCCTAACTTTTAATTCAGTAATGACCTACTACTTTCTTGAAATCATTTTGAAAAAGCTAAGTCAAAGTTCTTATTCGAATTACTATATTTTTAAGGGTGGATTTTTACTTTCAAATGTCATAGGAGTTGAATCTCGTAGTACGGTGGATATTGACTTTTTGTTTCATAAACAAACTCTATCAGAAGAAAATGTTCAACAACAACTTGAAGAAATTTTAACCGATTCGAAAGATGATATTCAATTTTCAATTCAATCCATTACAACGATTAAAGAAAGCGATGATTACGGTGGTTACCGAGCAACCATTTTATGTCAACTGGAAAACATTAAACAAATTATCCATTTAGATATTGCGACTGGAGATGTTGTAACGCCACAGCCCGTTACTTACAACTATAAAGCTATTTTTGATGATGAAAATTTCCCCATCATTGCTTATACGATTGAAACTATTTTAGCTGAAAAATTACAAACCATTTACTCAAGAAATTTCTTGAACAGTCGCAGTAAAGATTTTTACGATGTCTATATCCTTTCTAAGTTAAAGAAAAATGACATTGACTTTTCACAATTAAAAATTGCTTGTCAAAGAACCTTTTCCTATCGTGAAACCGAACTCGACTTTAATAACATCATTCAACTTTTAGAAACATTCAAATCTGACCCTATTCAAGAGCAACAATGGCAAAACTATTCAAAAAAATATAATTATACAAAAGGTATTTCCTTTTCAGATATCCTCAATGAGATTATCAGTTTAGTAAGTACCCTAACTTCTACAAGTAATGGTTAACTCCTAAATGACAGTCTTTCGGTTATATTTTGATTTATCTAATTACTATCAAAAAAGGATATGCTAATATTTTTTTATTTTGTTAGCATATCCTTTTTACTATTTTATTGTATAAGCAAAGCTAATCGTACTATCCACTCCTGATAACTTACGGAAAGTATAGTTGGGATTATTATTATAGTTGGTCTCTGAGATGAGGAATGATCCATCGGGATAAACCTTCTCCACAAATCCCACATGCCCGTATTCTGCTGCAGAACCATGACTTCCACCCGCAAAGGAGATAATTGCGCCTGCCTTTGGTGTTGTACCTGTTTCTCCACCAAGGCTTGCGGCTGTTCCCACCCAATCTTGACCGTTCCCCATGGTATTGATAATGGGAATCTTCTCTCCATTTCTCCCCTTGAGTTTTAGTCCTAACTGGTTGATACGGGCTGCCACACCCCAGGTACACTGACCATAGGCATAGCCCATGCCATCTCCTCCTCCTGGGATAGAATTGTCATAAAGGTCTCCTCGAACAGCTTCCAAGGCTTTTGGATCACTTTGAGCGGTTCCACCATTAGGTTGGCTAAAGCCCTTTTCAATTTGAAAATACCACTCCGTTGCTCTCGTCTGACGCTCTAAGAGTTTATCACCACTATTTCCTTCCCAATAAATGAGAAAGAGCTGAGCGAGACTCGCTGGACTCCCTGTCTGGTGGAAAAAGTCCTTTAGCCAGTTGGTATAGTAGGGATTGTCCCCATGCAACATAAAATCCAACTGTAAGCCTAAATCATACCACTTCTGTTTTTTCTGTTTCGCATATTCTAAGAGAAGCGTGTGTCTGCGTGAACCATCAAGCGTGTCCGTCCACTGACCCAAGCCTAAGCCACGTCTTAAAATGTTGGGATAACGACCATTATAGATAGCTGGTCCACTAATCGACAACCACCCTTCATCCTCCCAAGAGCTGTCTGTTGCCCCAATAGGAGGAGACAAATAGTCACCTTCAGCTCGTTTAGGATTGATAGAGGATTCTACTGACCAATTGCCTAAAATAGCTGCGATGGCCTGATTGGTCGCTCCCTTGCTTTTTAAATACTCATAAATAGCTTTAGCTCTCGCAAATTCATCGCCACCAAATTGACCAATGGCAGGTAGAATGGTCGTCTGGAGCTGAATGACTTTGGGAAAGTAGAAGGCAGGATTGACATAAACCAACTGGTCGGTATCATCATCAACCTTTTGATAAGTGACTTTAAGACCTGTCCCGTCCTGTGTTTGACCAATCACGTCACCTGCTAGAACTTGCTGTCCTTCTGTTACTCGACCAGTCGCAATGTTATAGAGGGTGAGTTTGGTTTTGTTTTTCCCTTTTCCAGCTGTGAGAATCACATCCTCCCCATCTAGCGACACCTTACCGTCCATAGGAGCCACGATAACCTGGTCCTCTTTTGATTCTAAGAGAATGTGATGGTGTAACATTGGTTTTTCATCAACCACCTCATAGCCATACCGAACGGTCATGGTAAGCGCGTCTTCTTCGCTCTGCCCTTGAAACGGGTTATCTAACTCCTGTAGGGCTTGGTAAGTCCCTTCTTCTGTCAATTCCTTTAGCTCTTCTCGTTCCTCTTCAGAGAGTTTGTAAGCTGGTTCACTGGTTAAATCCGACATAGCCTTAATGGAAGAACCACCATTTAGGTCCTGCCATAACTGACTAAGATAGTCTTGATAGGTCTGGTTCCTCTTTTCCATTTTCTCTTCTAAACGATAGTCTTGGTACTTGAGGTTCATAAAGGCCATAACATCGTCTATCTTGGTGTAGTAGGTAATGCCCTGTCCATTGGTTCTAGAATGTTCCGCATCTTCCCAGCTCATATGAGTATAGCTCTTCGTGAGTTCAAACTCATCTTGCTGGATGAGGCTGGTTCCTAACACACTCATGACAAAACTCATCATCAAAAGAAAGAAGAGAAGTAAGCCCGAAACCACCCATGTCATAGGATGTAGAACAAGGGTTGAAAAGACGGTTGAGAAAAAGAGGGCAGACAAAAAGCGAAAGGTCGTATCATTATCTGGAATGACCAGATAGACCATGGTCTTCTTGGTTCCCCATGTCTTTAAGTCGAGAGTGTCACGCTTGGTGAGGTCAATGACCGACTGAATGTTAAAGAGGGAAAATTTGGCAGTTGTCACCGCAATCACCGAATCCAAGGTCTTATCCTTATAGTTTTGAAAGTCTGCCCAATTTCGCATGGTAAAATTCTCTGTTCCATATTTCTTGGCATAGTTTTCAAATAGGACTTCAAGAACACTCTTGTCTTGATTGTCTCCTTTAGCTAGCAGTTTGATGAGTTTTCCAATTTCTGAAAAGGTTGGGTAACGACCACGATTGCGGCGATTTTCTGCTTCTTCTTTGGTAGACCCTGGAGGATTGTAAAAATCTACTAGGTAAGAAGCAATAGCTCTCACCAAGGTCATGGAAGCCTCATCCCAAAAGGGATCACTGCGGCTTCCATTTCCTTTCGTGTTATTGAAATAGACCGTAAGCATACGATTCAAATCATTTTCTGTCTCCACATAACGAAAGGGATTAAAACCGTCTGAGTTGGTCAGATTCACCAAATCTAAAATCTTGACCTGATAGCCATTTTCTAAAAAGAGTCTTCCTGTCTTTTCAGCCAAGTGGTCCTTGGGGTCAACGACAATATTGGAACAGTTGAGCTGAATGAGATTGGGTTTGACAAATCGGAAGGTCTTTCCTGCACCTGAGCCACCAATGACCACCAGATTTTTATTGCGGTCAAACTGTGGTTGCTTCTTTTCCAATAAGGTTAAACGAACGTCTTGCGCCAAGATAGTATCGTTCAAAGGATTTTTACTAAAAAAGGATTGTCTTTCCTTCGTAGTCCCAAAACGAGCTGACCCATACTCAACCCCTTCTCGGTACACCTTTTGACCAGTTGAGACATAGAGATAGACTAACCCCATGACTAAACAGCCAAAGAGAAAGGCTAAAAAAGAGTTTGTCGTAAAATCCAACTTCCATAAGGGATGAAACACCTCATTTTGACCTTCACCTAACAGATAGGCTAAACGTTCCAAGGGTGGCTGATTGGGGAGACTATCATAAAGCAAGGCCAAGCGATGACAGAAATAACCAAAGGCTAGACCTAACATTCCAAAAACAATCGCTTTTTTACCTGAGTACATTAGAGACTAACCTCCTTACTTCTTACAGCACGAGGCTCAGTCAGAAGAATTTGTTCTTTCGCTTTTTCGATTTCCTCATCTAAGGTCTGATCAACTGTCAAACCTTCTAGCTTTTCTGGATGAGAGACCAACTTTTTAAGCAACTCATCCAAGTGCGCATCAAGTAAAGATTTATCCTTAGCGTAAAAATGAAGATAATCTCCCTGCCAACTAATCGCAATCGGGAGCTGTTCCGACTCCATCAGTTCCTTGAATTTTTCACTGTCAACTGGCTTATCTAAGATGTCTTTTGAGATATGGAGGGATTCAATGGCATAGGGACTTAGAAGGAGTTCTTCTAGTTTTTGAACCCCAATCTTGTAGGCAGAATCCTGAGCTAGGGCGTGTCTTGCCGACCACTCTAGGAGCTTTAAAAGAGTTCTGACCGTAAATAGGCTACTTCGCTCCACATACTGTACTGCTTGCCTCTCCTGTTGTTCAGATGACATCACAGACTTCCTTTCTGCTTTTTTATTTCCCCAACAAAAAATTAGGGTGCCTTCATGATACGAAAGCACCCTTGATTTGTTTATCACAGCAGAGAAAGAGTCAGAACAAGACCATTCCAAGCAATATGAAGAAAGATAGCGGTTAGATTGTCTGTTTTTAAGCGAACCATGCCAAGGACTAGTCCCAAACTCCCATAACTCAGCCAAGTAGCCAAACTAGAAGGATGATGAGCGAAGGCAAAAAGAAAGCTCGTTACAATTATCTGAAGAAGCGGATAGTTCATCTGTTTCCATAATAGTTCTCGGTAACAGTATTCTTCTGCGATACTGGCATTCCATAAGAACAAGAGAAAAGACACCAAAGGGACTTGACTTTGAACCTCCATGAGCCGTGCTTGATTGTGTGGAACTTCTGAAGCCAACAAACTCACTAAAAGAGATAAAATGACCATAAAGAAGATACCTAGCAGTACCCAACCTGCTCTCTTCTTCCATGATATGATCTGTCCTCCTTTGCCATGACGCAACCAGTCCCAACACATCATCACAAGAAACCCCACTTGGAAAAGCAGTAACAAGCCACCATCCAAATCTCCTAGCAAAAACAGACTGATTAAGAGCACATTGAGATGAATCGCACCGTATATCATCAATAACCGTATCATTTCTACCTCCTAAACAAATCTTCGTAATCAATACCTAAGACCACCACGATTCTCTCAACCCATTTGGCTTGCGGCATGAGACGATGTGAGCGATAATGGCGGAAGGTTTGATAGAGGCGATTAAATTCACTGGGGTAAACATACTGTCCCCTAAATAGTTTTCGAGCCAATTCTGCCCAAGTGAGTCCCCTTTCTGAAATAAGGATTTCTACATTTTCCCAAAAACGTTCGTTCATACTCTCTCCTTATGATGTCACCTGTGTCAAGAGACTAGTTTGGTAAAACTGACGTTTCACCTCTCTTGGTAGAAAGGTTCGCATCTCTTTTAGTGTTATATCAGGATAGACTACTCCCTTATAGACAATCAAAGGCAGTCGAAGATTCTGTTCAGACCTTTGAAGGACTAAATAGATGAAATCATTCAAACGCATATTATTTTGCCGTTTATAACGTAAGAAAGATGGTGACAAGAGGTCAAAACAATCACTGGTTTTCGAAAACAAATTGAAGATGATCTCTCGAGTAATCTGAGAGGGTTCTACACAGGTATAGGCAACTCCGTAATCCTCTAACCAATCAATGAGTTCCTGATTTCGTTTGGTATTTCTTCCTAGGTAAATCTCAATCATAGAACCTCCTCACAAGATATGTGGCTGGTCCAAGGTTTGTCTAGGAGCACCAAGAACCTTACCCATATCGATAGGAGTCATGCCTTCACCATAACACTTAACGGTAACTAGGGTTGTAAGTAGCCCATCTTTTCCCTCAGATGTATAGCCTTGCCCATAAGCCCTGAAGGCTAAATGATGGTCTGATGTCAAAAAAGCATCGACACCATTTTTAATGTCTTGTGCTTCCACAACATCAAAAATCCGATGTAGGTTTGATTCAAAAGCTTGAGACTCCTTCCTCACCTTGTGGGCTTCATCTTCAACTGTCACAAAGATGTCGCAGTCATAATTGGGCAATTCTAGAATCCTTAACATAAGCTGATCCATTTCAGCATGATGAATTGCTTCATCCAGATCTTGTAGGCCTAAAATACTTTGTTTATGTAATAATTTCATGTTCTTCTTCCTCAATCTTTCTTAATTCTTTAGCGATGGCTTGAATCACAGGCACTGTGACGCTATTTCCAGCCTGTTTGTATAATTGGCTTTTACTTGATACGCTCTCAGCTTTCTCAAAGGCCCAATCAGGGAAACCTTGAAGTCTAAAACACTCTCTAGGGGTAAGTCGTCTAATGCGCAGGCGATAGAGTTTGTCATCAATGAGAATGCCAGTTACCTCATACCACTTGTCCTTACGGTATTCAAGAGCAGCCACCACCACTCCCATGTTGTCAGACGTGGTTAAGGTGTTGGATACTCCTTTACCGACCCGGCCCCTGCGTTCTGTGGACTCTGGGTAAGCAAGGTTGACGGAATCGCCGAGTGTAGCCTTGGCATACCCCAATTTTGTGGCTTCCTTAATTTTCAAATGAGGGAGTTCTTCTCGCAAGAGAATCTTTGGGACTTTGTCTCCACCCTGCATGGTGGTGAGGGTCGGAGATAAGCCCGACACATCATAAACTCGTCCAGTCTGGACAAAGGAAGTTGGTAAGGTTCCAGCCACCACTACCCCGTGTCTGTCTTGACTGGTTAGGGTGAACATCTCTTCTTGATTGTCTTTAAATCTCCGCCCATTCTGGCGCTTTTCAAGTCTGTCTGGTGTTAGAACTGGAATGGCAATCTTAGTTCCTTCTCCCTTGCCTCTCACTAAAGTGGGAGCTAGACCTGAAGTCAAATAAAGCTCTCCATTCAGGCCTTTACCTGACGGATTGACATTGCCTAGTCGTTTAAGACGAGCTGAGCTACCTTCTCGTCTGAAAGGAAATAAGAATCGGGGACGGTATCTTCTAGAATGTCCGATAATAAAGACCCGCTCCCTGTTTTGGGGAACCCCGAAATCTTTACTGTTAAGGATTTGCCATTCAACATCATACCCCAGCTCATCCAACGTGGAAAGGATTGTTCCAAACGTCCTGCCCTTGTCGTGACTGAGTAAGCCCTTGACGTTTTCAAGGAATAGAAAACGTGGTTGGATTTGTTGGGTCGCTCGAGCAATTTCAAAGAAGAGAGTTCCTCTAGTGTCCTCAAATCCCAATCGTCTGCCTGCGAGTGAAAATGCTTGGCAAGGAAAGCCCCCGCAGATGATGTCCACTTGCCCTCTAAATTGTCTAAAGTCTTGGTCTGTGATCTGTCTAATATCATGAAATTCTACCTCTCCTTTCGTCTCGTACATGGCTTTATAGGATTTTCTTGCGAACTTATCTACTTCACAAAAGCCGATACATTTATGGCCCTCAAGCTCCATTCCCATTCGAAAGCCACCTATCCCTGAAAATAAGTCAAAAAACTTCATCATTCCTCCTCTTCACACAATCCAGCTTTATATTCTAACCTGATGATTTCAAAAACCGTATATATACCAATGAAATCAACAATAGCACAACTAATATCCAATCAATCATCATTTATCCCCCCTTCTTAACTCCTTATTGGTTTCAACAAGTATCCCATTAAAGACATAGTCCGCAATCATTTCTGCGCTCCTCGCAAATCGCATATGGGAAAGGGCTAGTTCATAGCGCTTCTCAAAGTGAAGCATGGCTACATCCGCTGCTCCTTGTGTGTAGCCTTCTTTTCGCAATTGAGCATGAACCAAGCCCCAGATATAGTCTTTGTCATACTGGCTCACTTTTTCTACTTTTCGTTTCAAGAATTTAGAATTCCTTTCCTCCTCATCCTCTAAAATAAAATCACTATCTTTCGTATCACTCCTATTAGTCTCACTATCTTCAGTCTCACTAGGGGCTGAATTTAAGACCGGCCCCGGCTGTTTTTGAGACTGGCCCCGTGTTTTTTTAACACCACCCCTGACTGAATTTAAGACGGGGGTCTGATCATATTCCAGTTCTCCCAAATAAATTTTATTGGCTAGTCGGCCTTTTTCACTAGACGACTGTTGGACTTCCTCAATCAATCCGTAGTCTCTCAACGATTTTTTGATGGTTAACAATTTAGACTTGGAGCAGCCCAACAGCTCCATTAAACTACCATTTGAGTAAACCAGATAGATAGCGCCATCTTCATCAATCCAACCTGAGCTAAGAGATAGCTCTAAGCGGTCTTTTAAGACAGCATACGCCACTTTGACTTCTAGTTTCATATCCTTATATCGTTCGCTCTCAAATAAGATTTTTGGCAATTTATAATAACGCTCTGAGGTTTGGTAGTGATTAGCGCTGATTCGTTTCATGAGTCTCCCTCCAATTCTTTTATTATCACATTCCCATTTGAATTAATCTGAATTAATTTCGCTTCCTCAAGGTCAGCTACAATTTCACTAGCTTGAGCTATATCAACCTGCATGTCAGCAACCAAAAAAGCCATCATCATTTGACGGCTGTCCTGTTCATCTTTTAGCATATTTTCTCCATTTCTTTTTACTAAAATAAAAAGGCTCTTTGTCAACTGTAGTGGGTAGATGTCAGCTAACATCTAGAGAGGACCAAGTTGGTCTTCTCTTTTTTGATATTGATGGCAATCAAAATCCGCTTTTTGAAGTTTTCATCTTCCGAAATCCAAAGGCATTTCGTTTAATGACTTTGATAAGATTATTGGTAGCTTCCAATTTAGCGTTGGAATAAGGCAATTCCAAAGCGTTTAAAACCTTGTCCTTATCCTTTAGAAACGTCTTAAATACCGTCTGGAAAATAGGGTTAACAGTGGCTATTTCTTGCTCAATTAGGTCAAAGAAATGATCTGAATTCTTCTCTTGGAAATGGAATAAAAGAAGTTGATAGAGTTCATAATGTTGTCGTAACTCATCTGAGTAGGATAGAAGCTTGTCTAAGATTTCCTTATTGGTCAAATGCATGCGAAAGGTTGGGCGATAAAACCGCTTGTCACTGAGTTTACGGCTATCTTGTTGTACCAGTTTCCAGTAGCGTTTGAGCGTCTTGTATTCATGCGATTTGCGGTCAAAAGCATTCATGATTTGGGTACGGACACGGTTCATAGCACGGCTGAGATGTTGCACAACGTGGAAGCGATCAAGCACTATTTTGGCATTCGGAAAAAGCTTCTTAGCGAGGGCGTAATAGGGGCTAAACATGTCCATAGTGATGATTTTAACGCGGTTTCTGACCTTTCTAGGGTATCTCAGAAAGTGATTTCGGATGGTTGCTTGCGTTCTAGCGATGATGTTATTTGTGTCAAAATCTTGAGCGATAAAGCTCATTTTCCCTTTCTTGAAGGCATACTCATCCCAGGATATGACTTCTGGAAGCTTACCCCAATCCGTTTCAAACTTAAACTCATTGAGTTTTCGAATAACTGTAGATGTTGAGATGGAAAGTCTGTGTGCGATATGTGTCATTGCTTGCTTTTCGATGAGTAATTGTGCGATTTTCTGGTTGACAGCGACAGAGATTTGATGGTTTTTCTTAACAATAGGAGTTTCAGCGACCGCTATTTTCCCACATTCCTTGCACTTGAAACGACGCTTTCGAAGGCGGATAAGTAGCGGGTAGCCAGCAGTTTCTAAGTAGGGGATTTTAGAGGCTTTCTGGAAGTCGTACTTAGCCATTTGTCCTTTGCAGGAAGGGCATTTAGGGGCTGTGTAATCCAAGTGACCGTGGAGTTCTAAGTGTGTTCCCATGTCGCATTCATTAGTGATAGTGATATTTTTGTCTTTCATTTTGAGAAAATTTGTGATAAGATTTAGTTGTTCCATATGAGTCTTTCTAAATGATAGTTTTGTCGCTTTTCATTATAGGTCATATGGAACTTTTTTTCTACACTGAAAAAGGCTCCATAATCTCTGTGGCGGGCGTACCCACTACAGATATTATAGAGCCAATAAAAAGAGAGAACTTCGTATGTTCTCTCACTTATTTATTATATGACGTATCTATTTTTTGTCTACGCAGTCGACATCCAAACAGACGTTCACATCAATGTACTTTTTTTGCACCTTTTTTATGTCAAAATCACTCTTTTCAATAAAGACAAAATGCTTGAAAAAGTGCTTAAAATAAAGGATTTTTACCCTTTGCTTCGTTGTAGCAACACTACGCACTCCACGTGATGTGTCTGCGGAAAGAGGTCAACGGGCTGAATCTTGCTAAGTTTGTAGCCTAGCTCTTCATAGTGTTTGACATCACGCGCAAGGGTTGCGACGTTACAGGACACGTAGACAATCTTGTCTGGATTCATCTGGCAACTCGCCTTGATAAAACTCTCGGTGAGACCTTTCCTTGGTGGGTCTACGAGAATGACAGTGGCTTGAACACCTTCTTGCACCCATTTAGCCATGGCTTTTTCAGCTGTGTCACAGACATAGTGAGCGTTTGAAATGCCATTTAGGGTTGCATTGCGCTGGCTATTTTCTACCGCTTGCGGTACAACTTCTACTCCATAGACCTTCTTGACATGCTTAGCAAAAGATAAGCCAATCGTTCCAATTCCAGAGTAGGCATCAACTACGGTATCATTTGGTGTAACATCCGCAAAATCAATAGCCGTTTGGTAAAGCTGCTCTGCCATTTCAGTATTGACTTGATAAAAGGAAGGAGCTGAGATTTCAAAGTGATTCCCCAGCATCTGATCTGTAATACAATCCTTACCATACAAGAGGCGGAATTCAGGACCAAAAATCACATTGGTAGCCCTATCATTGATATTTTGCATGATAGAGGTTATCTGTGGGAATTGATCTACCAAGAGCTCAATCAGTTGTTCTATGCGGAAAATCTTTGGTCGAGTTGTCACAAAAATCACCATGATTTCTCCAGAATAATGACCACGACGAACAATGACATTGCGTATCAGACCTGTTTTTTCTTGTTCGTCATAGGGTTTGATGTCAAATCTGCGTAGCAAATCACGTACAGCTAGAAGCACTTGGTCAATTTCTGGGTGTTGGATATAAAAATCCTCAATCGGCATCAAATCATGGGAATTTTTACGGAAAAAACCTGTTTCCAATTGACCATTCACACGGCGAACGGGTACTTGTGCCTTATTTCGATAAGCAACGGGGTTCCCCATACCAAGCGTTAAAGGAACTTCTATATCCTTGATACCAGCAATCTTATACAAACTATCTTTTACTTGCTTGGTTTTAAACTTTAACTGAGCTTCATAGGTCAAATGCCCCAAATCTGCAATCCCAGATCTGAGATAGGTCGCATCCATAGCCTCATTTCTGTCTGGTGATGTCGTCAACCGCTCTTCTACTTTTCCATAGCCGATTTTTTTAGTGACCTTAAGCACCCGCATCTGAATTTTTTCACCAGGTAAGGCATTCTCGACAAAAAAGACCAAGCCATCTATTTTGGCAACTCCTAGCCCTTCATGGCTTAAATCCACAATCTCTACTTCTACTACATCATTTTTTTGAATCATCTGTCTTCTTTCTATTCAACATTCTGCTCTTCTCATTGTTTTCTTTTCAAGATTGCACGTTTTAGTATTTCTTGACGAGAAACAAAAAGGTCAGAACAATTATTCCGACCTTTAGTATAGCATATTTTTTTCAAATAGAGAATTATCTCAAGCCTAGTTCACTTAAGCGATTCTGGTATTTTCCAAAATCGATTTTTAAGCCCAAACCACCATAAACATCGTACTCATCCACCCAATCTCCAATAGCTGGAATAGTTGTTTGCTCAATCCCATTTCGCGCATCAAGCGTTGCAAAAAGTCCATTCGTGACAATAAATGTTTGAGGAATATTGGTGGAGGTCAAGGCATAGACTTTTCCAAGTGCCTCTGCTCCTGTAAATAATTTAGTTGGGTCTTTCGCCTGAGTCATGATAGCTGCTAAAACTTGCTGCTGCCGCTTGGTTCTACCGAAATCTCCCTCATCATCTTTACGGAAACGGGCATAATTCAATAAGGTCCTACCGTCCATCTGCTGCAGACCAACCGAAATAGTTTGATTTGGCACAACGCCATTCTCCATTCTCAAATCGTCTGGCACATCTACTGATGAGACGGGCTGCCCATCAACCGTTGCGAATTGTGCGTCAATAGTAACTCCTTTAGGAAATAGGGTGTCAATGGCTGTTGCAAAGGTTGAAAAATCAACTAAGGCATAGTATTTCACATCAATGTCAAAATTTTCTTTCAAAACTTCACGAACATTTTCCGCACCTTGGTTGCCATTTTGTTCTCCAAAGGTATAGGCAACATTTAACTTGTAGTCATTGCCACCAATATCTATCAGAGTATCCCGCATGAAACTCACCAGCTTCACTTTTTTATCTCGATTATTGACATTCAACACCATGATAGAATCTGTTCGCGTCATGCTAGATGATTCACCGATTCGACCATCGGTACCCAAAATAAGGATGTTTACTCCATTAGCCGAGGATTGCCCAGCAAATCTTTCAGAAGCTGCTCTTTGCTCGACCGAGGCCATCCCCTTCACAAACATAAAACCCATGCCGACAAGTACTGCTAGAATCACAAGAAAAAGAACCAAGAAGAAGCGTTTTACCCGTCCTTTTTTCTTCTTTCGAACCTTCTTCGCTTTGGGAATGTCAATTGACCGAACCGTTGAGAAATACCGTCTTCTATGTGGATACGGTGGAAGAATATCATCCTCTGTTTCCACAAAATCGTCTTCAAAATCATCCTGCTCTTCTCTATACGGTTCCCAGTCTTCTACCCGTTCATCCTCTTCATATTCAGGAATATACGACTTTTTCCGTGACAAAAGCGGACGACCCGTCTCCCATTTATACTGTAAATAGGCCAATTCATTTCGTTCTTTGTCATTTAAATAATGAATATTTTTTTGTAAATAATCTAATCGTAATTCCTCATGATGAGTGAGGTTACTGTCCTGTTTTGCCATGGTATTTTCCTTTTACTGTGCCTGATAAATAAAATAATCTCCTAAAATTTTATACGTAATCCCTAAACTTGTCAATTCATCTAAAGCATAAGCTAGTAAATCTGGCTGAGTATGGGCCACATCAAGGATAAAAAAGTACTCACCTAAAGCTGTTTTAAGAGGCCGGCTTTCAATCTTCGTCAAATCAATGCCCCGCCAAGCAAAGACTGACATAGCCTTATAGAGGGCCCCTGGAAGATTGTCTGGCAGTGTCAGAGCAAGCGAACATTTTCTCATCCCTTGCACAAGCGGAAGAACCACAGTCCTATGACCTAGAATCCAAAAGCGTGTGAAATTTTGACTCATTTCCTGAATGTCTTGAGCGACAATGTGAAGGTCATATTCCTTAGCTGCTGCCTGTGGAGCAATGGCTGCATACGGCTGGTTTTTCTGCCTTGCAACAAACCGCGCCGCATAGGCTGTACTGGCTGTTGCTTCTAACCGTGCCTGCGGATAATGTTCCTCAATGTATTTTTTCCCCTGTGCGAGAGCTTGCGGATGCGAGTAAATCACCTGAATATCTTTCGAGGGTTCAGTTACCATTAACTGCTGAAAAATCGGTTGAACCACCTCTGCTACTGCCTGTAAGTCCGCCTGATGAAAGAGGTAGTCTATCGTCTCATGAACACTGCCTTCAATCGAATTTTCCACTGGAATGACCGAATAATCAACTTCTCCTTGCTCAACAGCTTTCATCACTTCTGTAATGGTATCATAGGACACTAATTCGTCTACAGGAAAAGCCTGCTGGGCTACCTGATGTGTAAAGGATCCTCTCGGACCTAAAAATGCTACATACATTCGATTATCCTTGCTATCTCTTCTGGGCTACGATTTTCTGTATGGATGATTAAATCAGACAAACCTTCATACAGTTTCATCCGGTTTTGATATATGCCATAAAATTCCTCTTTTGAATGGTTCAAAAAAATGGGGCGTTGGGAGAGGGTATCTTGCTTGATTCGATGATACAAAACCTCAAAAGAAGCAGTCAACAGAACATTGTATTTTTGATTTTGACGAAGTAAGTCCTGATTTTTTTCTGAGATGACTACGCCACCGCCCGTAGAGATGACACAATCTGTTTCCATTTCTAACAGTTCTTCTAAGGTTTCAGATTCGATCTTACGAAAGGCTGCTTCTCCTTCTCTTGCAAAAAAGTCTGCAATCGGCATGCCAATCTTTTCTTCAATAATCTTATCCATATCATAAAAGGGGCGCTGAATATGCTGGGAAACGGTTGTTTTCCCTACTCCCATAAATCCTAATAATACAATCGGCATCCTATTTTTCCTCTAATAATTTCTGCAAATCATCAAAGAAACTTGGGTAGCTCGTGTTGATGGCTTCGGCTCGCTCCAAGTGAACTTCTCCGTCTTGCACCAAGAGGCTAGCAATAGCTGTCATCATCCCAATGCGGTGGTCACCAAAGGTATTGATGGTCGCCCCATGAAGCGGCGTTTTCCCTTTGATAATCATGCCGTCATCTGTCGGTGTAATCGCTGCCCCCATGCTATTTAAGGCATTTGCTACTACCTGAATTCGGTCTGTTTCCTTGACCTTGAGCTCTTCAGCATCACGGATAATGGTTGTTCCATTTGCCTGTGTCGCTAAAAGAGCAATGATAGGCAATTCATCAATCAAGCGTGGGATGATTTCTCCAGCAATTTCTGTAGCTTGTAAATCTGATGTTTCTACTGTAATGGTAGCCGATTTAGCTCGCTCATCTACTTGACTCAGACTAATCTTTCCACCCATAGCCTCAATCACATCCAAAATTCCTGTTCTGGTTTCCGCTATCCCAACATTTTCTAGGATAATCCTTGCATTGGGCACAATAAGCCCAGCAACTAGCCAAAAGGCGGCACTTGAAATATCACCTGGCACCTGAACCTCTTGGGCTGTAAAGGTCTGACCACCTGTGATGCGGATTTCCTTACCCGATACCTCAATCTTACCGCCAAACTGACGAATCATATCTTCTGTGTGGTTTCTTGTCCGTTCTTTTTCGACAATAACAGACTCCCCTTCTGCTTGTAAGGCAGCAAAAAGCAGGGCTGATTTTACCTGTGCAGAAGCAACTGGCAGTTGATACTGAATGGGCTGAAGATTTTTCTTGCCTTTTATGGTCAGTGGTGGCAAATCTCGATCCGTCTGACCACTCATCTCGACCCCCATTTGTCGAAGGGGAATGCTCACCCGGTCCATAGGGCGTTTAGATAAACTATCATCGCCAAACATTTCTGCTTCAAAGGGCTGACCTGCTAAAACGCCTGAAATCAAGCGAATGGATGTCCCTGAATTTCCCATATCAAGAGGCTTTTGGGGAGCTTTTAACCCATGAAAGCCTACACCATGAATTTCCACAACCTCTCCCTTATCTTCAATCTCTACGCCCAACTCACGAAAGACCTGCATGGTGGAGAGAACATCTTCTCCCCGTAAGATGCCATAAACCTTGGTCACACCCTCTGCCAAACTTCCAAACATAATCGAGCGATGACTAATTGACTTATCACCAGGTACACGCAGTTTTCCAGTTAATTGACTTGCCTTTGTCTGTAATTGCATGATTGATCCCTTTCTTGTTTGTTTCATTATACCATAAAATCAGAAGCGACTTTCCTCTATGAAAACATATTCATGTTACAGCTTGAAGAAAAAGTCTTTTTATTGCCACCATCCTCATGTGCTTTCGGACATCAGCGACTTCCTTCGGAGTAAAATAATCCAGTGGATTATTTTAGCCTGAGCCCAGAAACAAAGGAGCGAGGATGACCGATTTCGATGAAATCACAACTTCTGTCTCACTCCCACTTTTAGCACGGCGATGGCGGCGGTATTATGCTCGCTACACTCGCAAATTTTCTAACCTTAAAACTACAGAAAATGAAATATCATTGTAATGTTTTTCTGAATTGTGAGGTTTGTCTACATTCTGAAACACATTCATATTACACTTTAGTGACAATGACTAGTCAAGTCTACCCAGACTAGCCACAACTTTTTCCTGAATAAAACGAGCAGATGCTGCTAACTTTTCTTCCTCTTCTGCTGTCAACTGCAACTGAATGCGCTCAATAATACCGGACCGTCCAACAATGGCTGGGTAGCTCAAATAAGTCTCTAAAGGCTCATAGTAGTGAGAAACTGGTAACTCTTCATGAGCATCTGATACGATGGCCAAAACAAGGCGAATCGTGCTACTTGCAATGCCATAGGAGGTAAATTTCTTACTATAAAAAACGGTATGCCCTCCCATAATAGCTGTTTTTTCCAAATCCGCTCGCTCCGTATCGCTGAGAAAATCACAGACAGCCTGCCCTTTTACCTTCACTTGACTCCAAGCTGTGAATTGGGAATTCCCATGTTCCCCTAAATTGTAGCCCTGCACACTTCTTGGATCAAGTGAAAAATATTGGCCAACTGCTCGCTTCATTCTAGCTGTATCTAACAAGGTTCCAGTTCCAATCACACGGTCCTTTGGTAGACCAGTATATTCTTGATAGAGACTGGTTACTACATCTACAGGATTGGAAATAACGACTAGAATTCCCTTAAAACCAACCGCTTTTAATTGCTGAGCTACTGCTGGAACTTCTTTTGCCGTAAAGGGAAGCTCGGCAAAGCGATCTGCCTGAGGATTGTCCTGCAAGGTGATATTGCCCAAGGCTGAAATCACGACGTCCGCATCTGCCAACGCCTGATAATCATTGACAAGGATAGTAGCATGATAGGGAAGATTTGCGGCTGCATCTGCAAAATCCATGGCTTCTGCAGCCATCTTTGCCTCATCCGTATCGATAAAAACATAATCATCAAATGCCCCTTGCGCAATCAAGCCATGTGCGACTGCAGCCCCAACATGTCCAAGTCCAATAATTCCTACTTTTCGTGCCATGTCCTCTTCCTCCTTTTGTGACCGTTATGCTCTGTTTAGTCAGTATTCTACCATATTTAAGGACAATTTTCATGGTTTTACCGTCTAGTAGTTGCCCCTATTTATCGCAATCTAGCGGGTTTACTTCCTATCTAAGCAGTTTTAAGCAAATCATTTTTTCAACCATAAACGAGTAAAATATGTGAATTTTCTGAAAAGTTTCTTTAAAAATCAACGAAATCGTGTTATAATAGGGATAATTTTGAGATGAAGGGGAATCATGATGGTATTTAATTTAGCAAGTGAAACAATTAGCATTGAGGAAATGCGTAGTTTTTCAAAATTAACAGGCCAAGCCCTAGCTGAAAAGAAAAAAAGAGACCAAGAATTAGAAGCCATTATCAAAGGAAAAGATGACCGTATCCTTCTTGTGATTGGTCCGTGCTCCTCTGACAACGAAGAAGCTGTTTTAGAGTATGCACACCGGCTAGCCGCCTTACAAGAGCAAGTGAAGGAGCGGATTTTCATGGTCATGCGGGTCTACACCGCTAAACCTCGAACCAATGGCGACGGCTATAAGGGCTTGGTTCACCAACCAGACGCCAAAGGCGAGCCAAATCTAATCAATGGGATTCGAGCTGTCCGCAATCTCCACTATCGGGTCATCACAGAAACCGGACTAACAACTGCAGACGAGATGCTCTATCCTGAAAATTTACCATTGGTGGATGATCTCGTCTCCTATGTTGCAATTGGGGCTCGTTCTGTAGAAGACCAGCAACACCGTTTCGTCGCCTCTGGCATTGATGTTCCAACAGGCATGAAAAATCCTACTTCAGGCAATCTCACGGTTCTCTTTAATGGAATCTACGCTGCTCAAGGAAGGCAAAATTTCCTGTTCAATGGCGCTGAAGTCAATACTTCAGGAAATCCCCTCGCTCACGCTATCCTACGAGGAGCTGTGAACGAGTCCGGCAAAAATATTCCCAACTACTACTATGATAATCTACTAGACACGATTGAACGCTATCAGCAAATGAAATTGGAAAATCCTTTTATTATCATAGATACCAACCATGATAATTCTGGGAAACAACATCTAGAACAAATCCGAATTGTCCGCCAAACATTGATTAACCGCGATTGGAATAACGCAATTCACCGTTTTGTACGTGGCTTCATGATTGAATCCTACTTAGAAGATGGACGACAAAACGAACCTGAAATCTTCGGCAAATCCATTACCGACCCCTGTCTCGGTTGGAAAAAGACAGAACAATTGGTACAAGAAATCTACGATACACTAGGAAAAAAGAAAGGAACAGCGTTATAGAGCTCCTCTACCCATACGCTGTGATATAGATAACATGGGAATTCATCAAAAAAGTGAAAAAATTGATTTAGCAACCGTTAAGGCCTTATCGAAACTTTCTGGAGAGTTTTTAGCCAAAAAGACCGAACGTGATCACGAACTCCACCAAATTATCACAGGACAAGACGACCGCCTTCTCCTCATTATTGGGCCTTGCTCGTCAGATAATGAAGAAGCTGTCCTCGATTATGCTCGTCGCCTTGCCCAACTACAAGAAGAAGTCAAGGATAAAATCTTCATCGTCATGCGAGTCTATACTGCAAAACCACGAACCAATGGAGAAGGTTATAAAGGACTGGTGCACCAACCAGATACTTCTAAATTACCAGACTTAATCAACGGTATTGCAGCGGTTCGCAACCTCCACTATCGGGTCATCACAGAAACTGGCTTGACAACCGCAGATGAAATGCTTTACTCGGCCAACTATCCTCTTGTAGATGATTTGGTATCCTATCACGCTATCGGCGCACGTTCGGTAGAAGACCAGGAACACCGCTTTGTCGCTTCTGGAATTGATGCACCTGTTGGCATGAAAAATCCAACTTCGGGCAATCTGACCGTCATGTTCAATGCAGTATATGCGGCTCAAAATCAACAAAACTTTATCTACCGTGATGCAGAAGTCGATACGGACGGAAATCCTCTAGCACACATTATCTTACGTGGAGCTAACAATGAACTGGGGATGAATCTACCAAACTACTACTACGATAACCTTCTGCATACCATTAAGCAATACCAACAATTTGGCTTAAAAAATCCCTTTATCGTCATTGATACCAATCATGATAATTCAGGGAAAAACTACTTGGAACAAATACGTATCGTCCGCCAAACCCTCATTAACCGAGCTTGGAATCAATCTATTCGTCAATACGTTCGCGGTTTTATGATTGAGTCATACTTGGAAGACGGACGACAAGATACTCCTGATATTTATGGAAAATCCATTACAGACCCTTGTTTGGGATGGGAAAAAACTGAAAGCTTGATTCGTGAAATCTACCAGACAGAATCCCAAGCACTCTAATATCCCCTTTATTTATCAAATCTTGTACGAAAAGAGGTGTTTTATGCTTATTGATGGCTACACGCGCTTGGCTGCTGTTGTCGCAACTCCCATTCGCCACTCTATCTCACCCTTTATTCACAATCAGGCTTTTCAACAAACTGGGGTAAATGGAGTTTATGTCGCATGGGATATTCCAGAAAGTGAATTGGCAGTAACAATCGACAACATTAAACGCTACAACATGTTTGGCATCAACATCTCTATGCCCTATAAACAAGCTGTTTTGCCCTACATGGATGAACTAACCGACTCTGCTCGGTTGATTGGTGCAGTTAATACCGTCATTCATCGAGATGGCAAACTGATTGGACATAATACAGATGGCATCGGTTTTTTTAGAAGTTTGTCCAATCTAACTGCTTTTCATGTCGAGCAAAAAACTCTTACTATTCTAGGGGCAGGTGGAGCTGGTTTAGCTATTATCGCACAAGCCGCCCTAAATGGAGCCAAACAAATCAATATTTTTAAACGCTCATCTTCCTTAAATCAAACCAAAGAAAAGGCAACAGAACTAATGGCCCTTACTGGAGTAGAAATTACTGTCTTTCCAATCGAAGAGACAGAGCTGTTACAGGAAAAAATTCTCCAATCTGATTTACTAATCAATGCTACCAATGTGGGAATGGATGGCTCAACAATGATTATTCCACAAGATTGTATCCTACCATCATCCATCATTGTTGCTGACATCATTTATCAGCCCTTTGAAACACCTCTACTAGCCTTTGCCCGTAGTAAGGGTATCCAAACAATCAATGGCCTGGGAATGTTGTTATTTCAAGCAGCCGAAGCCTTTGAAGCTTGGACGGGAGAAGCCATGCCAACCGATACAATTTGGAAAGCCTTAGAAGAAATAGTTCGTGGATAGAAAGCTGGTGAAGTTATGCAACTAATCGTCAATATTCCGCATCATCCTTACACACTCTTAATTGAAAGAGGGAGCCTTGCCAAAGCAGGGGAGTGGGTCAGTCAAGTCTGGCCAACACAAAAAATCACAATTATAACGGATAACCATGTGGGCTCCCTATACGCTGATACTGTCAAGACCAGTTTGGAAGAGGCTGGATTTGAAGTGCTGGTTTTTGAATTTTTGGAGGGTGAAGCCCGTAAAAACTTAGAAACTGTTCAGCTAGCCTATGAATTTCTAGTGACTAATGGCATGACCCGTAGTGATGGCATTATTGCCTTAGGCGGTGGCGTAGTTGGAGACCTAGCCGGTTTTGTAGCCGCTACTTACATGAGGGGAATTCATTTCCTTCAAATTCCAACTAGCCTAACAGCGCAAGTTGATTCTTCCATAGGGGGGAAAACAGGAGTCAATACTCCCTATGCCAAAAATATGGTTGGAGCATTTTATCAACCTGATGGCGTGCTCATCGATCCTGACACCCTACAGACATTAGGTGAACGGGAGTTAATCGAAGGCATGGGAGAAGTCATCAAATACGGTCTGATTGCAGATGTAGAATTGTGGCAGGAATTAGATGAAATGGACGGTTCTGTTGCAAGTATCCTAGAGCATGCAGAAAGTCTTATCTACCATTCTTGTAATGTAAAGCGGAAAATTGTTGTGGAAGATGAATTAGATAATGGCGTGAGGCTTTATTTAAACTTTGGCCATACCATTGGTCACGCTATTGAAGCAACGGCAGGCTATGGCGAAGCCATGCATGGGGAAGCTGTCGCTATTGGCATGGTGCAACTAGCACATGTTGCCGAACAAAAGGGCCTCATGCCAGCAGGCATCACCCAGCAAATTCGTTCCATGTGCCAGAAATTTGGACTGCCAGTTTCCCATGAACCGTGGAATCCTTCTAAACTCTATGCTGCTTTAACACATGATAAAAAAGCACGTGGTCAATCCATCAAAACAATCATTGTACCAGAAATCGGAACCGCAGCCATTCATCAAATTCCCATTGAAGAAATGAAAGAATACCTAGACAAGTAATCACAGACCATTAAATCATCCCTTGTTCACTCTTTGACTGAACAAGGGATGAATCTTTTATAGACTGAAAAAGGAATCTAGAAAGCAGATTTTCTATGAAAAAGAATAGGCTGACACATTCTGTCACTACTTCTCCTATGGTATGCCAAGAACACAAAAAAGCCCCTTGTTGGGCTTTTTTGGCTCTTTGTCAACTGTAGTGGGTAGATGAAAAGCTAACACCTAGAGAGGACCAAATTGGTCTTCTCTCGTTTTATGTTTAAAGCAATGAAAATCCGCTTTTTAAAGTTTTCAAAGTTTCGAAAGCCAAAGGCATTGCGTTTGATGACTTTGATGAGATTATTCGTCGCCTCAAGTTTGGCATTTGAGTAAGGCAATTCCATGGCGTTTAAAACCTTGTCCTTATCCTTTAGAAACGCCTTAAATACCGTCTGGAAAATAGGGTTAACAGTGGCTATTTCTTGTTCAATTAGGACAAAGAAATGATCTGAGTTCTTCTCTTGGAAATGGAATAAGAGAAGTTGATAGAGTTCATAATGTTGTCGTAACTCATCTGAGTAGGATAGGAGCTTGTCTAAGATTTCCTTATTGGTTAAGTGCATGCGAAAAGTAGGGCGATAAAACCGTTTATCACTGAGTTTACGGCTATCTTGTTGTACCAGTTTCCAGTAGCGTTTGAGCGTCTTGTATTCATGCGATTTGCGGTCAAAAGCATTCATGATTTGGGTACGGACACGGTTCATAGCACGGCTGAGATGTTGCACAACGTGGAAGCGATCAAGCACTATTTTGGCATTCGGAAAAAGCTTCTTAGCGAGGGCGTAATAGGGGCTGAACATGTCCATAGTGATGATTTTAACGCGATTTCTGACCTGTCTAGGGTATCTCAGAAAGTGATTTCGGATGACCGCCTGCGTTCTTCCATCAAGGATAGCGATGATGTTATTTGTGTCAAAATCTTGAGCGATAAAGCTCATTTTCCCTTTCTTAAAGGCATACTCATCCCAGGACATGACTTCTGGAAGCTTAGCCCACTCCGTTTCAAATTTAAACTCATTGAGTTTTCGAATAACTGTAGATGTTGAAATGGAAAGTCTGTGTGCGATATGTGTCATTGCTTGCTTTTCGATGAGTAATTGTGCGATTTTCTGGTTGACAGCGACAGAGATTTGATGGTTCTTCTTAACAATAGGAGTTTCAGCGACCGCTATTTTCCCACATTCCTTGCACTTGAAACGACGCTTTCGAAGGCGGATAAGTAGCGGGTAACCAGCAGTTTCTAAGTAGGGGATTTTAGAGGCTTTCTGGAAGTCGTACTTAGCCATTTGTCCTTTGCAGGAAGGGCATTTAGGTGCTGTGTAATCCAAGTGACCGTGGAGTTCTAAGTGTGTTCCCATGTCGCATTCATTAGTGATCGTGATATTTTTGTCTTTCATTTTGAGAAAATTTGTGATAAGATTTAGTTGTTCCATATGAGTCTTTCTAAATGATGGTTTTGTCGCTTTTCATTATAGGTCATATGGGACTTTTTTTCTACACTGAAAAAGGCTCCATAATTTCCACAGTGGATTTACCCACTACAGATATTATAGAGCCCTTTTTTTTATGTGTTTCAAGTGATGGGCTTATACTCTATAAAAATCAAAATCTGACTAGTCTCCACAATTGAGAATTGTGGGAGGTGAGAAATAGAGCGAGCATAGCTCGTTTCCCCTGAACCACTAGTTCGGACTAATGTTAGCTGAGGATTATGTCATAATCCTTATTTCCAACCTTCAACAGTCCGCTGGACTGTTGAAGCAAGGTGAGTTAACGACGTCAGACTTTGATTTTTGACGAGTATTAGAGCATTATTTCGTCATCTGTCAGTTTTTGACCGCTATTTTTGTGGAACAAATCCATTAAATCTTGGACTGTCAGATTTGCTTTTTCTTCACCTTGGACATCAACCACAATGCGACCTTGGTGAAGCATGACAAGACGATTGCCATACTCGATAGCATTTTCCATATTATGGGTAATCATCAAGGCTGTCAAGCGGTCTTTTTCAACAATTTTTTTGGTCAATTTCATAACCATCTCACTAGTCTTAGGATCAAGAGCCGCTGTATGCTCATCCAGCAGTAAGACTTTTGGTTTGACCAAGGAAGCCATAAGCAAGGTCAGAGCTTGGCGCTGACCGCCTGATAAAAATTGGGTATCGACCTTCATTCGATTTTCAAGTCCTAAGTCCAATTCTTTCAATGCTTCTTTAAAAATCTTGCGCTCACTATCTTTTACTCCCCAGCTCAAACCACGAGAAAGACCACGGCGATAAGCAACTGCCATATTTTCTTCAATGGTCAAGCGAGAAGCGGTTCCCATTTTCGGATCTTGGAAGACACGACTGATGTCACGCGCACGTTTCGCAGCTGGAATATGCTTGATTGACTTTCCGTCTAATAAAATGTCGCCTGAATCAACGGTCAAAGCACCTGCAAGACTGTTCATCAAGGTTGACTTTCCTGCACCGTTTCCACCAATAATGGAAATGAAATCTCCCTCCTTCACGTCCAAATTCATCCCACGTAGCACATGATTCTCATTAATTGTCCCTGCTTCGAAGGTCTTATGAATATCTTGAATGGATAAAATCGTTTTCATGTTTTTTCCTCCTAAGCTGATTTTTCAGATAGATTTGGCTTACGAATCTGTAATTTTTTCTGCAATTCTGGTACAAAAAGGACAAAGGCAAGAAGCGTTGCCGAGAACAATTTGACCAAGTCAGCATCCATACCAGGAATTTCAAGAATCGCCAAGATAATCAACCGATAGATAACCGATCCAAGTACCACAGAGGCCAACCGCCAACCAATACGCAAATTGCGTAAAATTACTTCTGCAATAATCACGGAGGCAAGACCGATTACAATCGTTCCAGTACCCGAATTCAAGTCTGCATAGCCATTGTTTTGTGTCAAGAGAGCGCCACAAAGTGCAATCAGCCCATTTGATAGCATGTAGCCATAAATCTTCATCTTATCAACGTTAATCCCATTGGCTTCACTCATTGGAATATTATCCCCTGTTGAACGAAGAGCAAGACCAACTTGGGTATTTAAGAGTAAGGTCAATAAGGCAATCACAACCAGAACGAAAATCGCACCGATAATGAGAACGGCATAGGTTTTCGTTAAGCCCATTTTCTGTAACTGAGTAACCAAGGTCTGTTGGCGCAACAAGGCGACATTGGCCTTGCCAAGAATTTTCAAGTTAATCGAATACAAACCTGTCAGCGTGACAATCCCTGTTAAAAGAGCAGGAATTTTCAGCTTAGTATGCAATAAGCCTGAAATAAGCCCTGCCAGCATCCCGCCAATAAAAGCAAGGAAGGTAGCCAGTAAAGGATTGACACCATTGACAATTCCTGTTGCACAGACTGCCGCTCCCAAAGGATAGGCCCCTTCAGCTGTCAAATCAGCAATATCTAAAATACGAAATGTTAAATAAACTCCAATCGCCATAATTGACCACAATAGGCCCTGCGATACACTTGATAATATCAAATCCACAATGTTCTCCTTTATTTAGGAAGTCAAAAAACCAACTCCGCTTCCCTCTTCGTCCCTTTTATTTTGATAGCGAAAGTCCTGCTACATCAATGCCCAATTTTTTAGCCATTTCCTCATTGACGTGTAGGCTAACCGTTTCAGGATACTCTACAGCTGTCTTGGCAGGATCTGCTCCCTCGATAATCTTTATTGCCATTTTAGCAGTCTGACGACCCAAGGCTTCATAGTTTGTTCCATAGGTAAGTAAACCACCTTCATCGACCATGTCAGTCGAGCCACCGATAACTGGAACCTTATACTGAAGGGATAATTCTCCAATCATGGTCATGGTTGACGCAACGGTATTGTCTGTTGGAATAAAGACTGCATCGACCGCCTTCATCAGGCTTGTCGCTGCATCTTGGACTTCATTGGTATTTGAAATACCTTTAACCACTACCTTATAGCCAGCTTTTTCAAGCAAGGGCTTGGCTGCTTCTACCTGAACTTCTGAATTACGTTCGCTCGTTGTATATAAGATACCAACCGTTTTTGCATGGGGAACAGCCTTTCCAAGCAAATCAATCTGCTGATCAATCGGTGCTTGGTCGCTCGTTCCTGTCAGCATGCCTCCTGGCTCCTCCATTGAACTGACCAAATCAGCTGATAAGGGATCCGTTACAGCAGTAAACAGAACAGGCGTATCCATTGAAGCCGTTGCTAAACTCTGAGCAGCTGGCGTTGCAATAGCTAAAATCAGATCATTATCGCCAACTAGTTGCTCAGAAATCGTTTGGAGGTTGGCTTGATCCCCTTGAGCATTTTGGTAATCAAGGGTGATTTTTTCTCCTTCTTTGTAGCCATTTTCTTCTAATTCCGCTATAAATCCTTTACGGGCAGCCGATAAAGAATCATGCTCCATGTATTGTAAAATACCGACTTTTACTGTATCTGTATTCTTACTGCCTGAAGTTGCACAGCCAGCTAAAGCTAGAGCGCTCAGGGCAACCACTGATAGGCTGCGTAAATATTTTCCTATTTTGTCCATAGACTATCTCTCCACTACTACTTTCCTAATTCCTTAATCGTTTCTGGGTCAATTCCTACTGCTTTAGCCATTTCTTCATTAACAGCGACAGCAGCAGTTTCAGGTGTTTTGACCGCTAGATCAGCAGCCTTTTCCCCTTTTAAGATCTGTACAGCTAATTCACCAGCCTGTACACCAATGGCATGGTAGTCAACACCGTATGTAAAGAGGGTTGCTTCTAGCACAGCCTCGTCACTTCCCATAGCAGGTACTTTGGCTTTTAACAAGATATCTCCAATAGTAGAAGCCGTTGAAGCTACCGTGTTATCTGTCGGCAAGTAAATGGCTTCAACCTGACCAGCTAGTGATGTCACAGCCTGTTGCACATCATTAGTCGATGTCACTGTCTTAATCACTACTTTTTTGCCTTTTTCTTCTAATAATTTTTTCGCTTCTTTGGCTTGAACTTCTGAATTCACTTCACTTGAGTTATGGAAGATTCCAAAGGTCTTAGCATTTGGCACAACCTTGAGCAACATTTCAATTTGTCCAGCGACATCTGTCGCATCAATCGAGCCTGTCATGCTGCCTCCCGGAGCTTTTAGGGAATCAACCAAACCAGCTTCTACCGGATCAGTTACCGCTGTAAAGACTGATGGTGTCTCACTATCGGCACTCAAGAGGGCTTGAGCTGCTGGGGTTGCAATCGCAAAGTTGACATCGTTTTTCCCTGCTAGTTGCTCCACCATTGTTTGTAGGTTAGCTTGATCTCCTTGGGCATTTTGGTAATCAACCGTCAGATTCTTTCCTTCTGCATAACCAGCCTTATCAAGTGCTTCCAGAAAACCTTTACGAGCAGACGAAAGAGCTTCATGTTCTGCGTATTGGATAACGCCTACTTTGACATTGTCGCCGTCTGACGATGCTGATTTTTCTCCTGTACTACAAGCCGCAAGTGCTACTGTCGAAAGAAAAGCTACTGAACCAACTAAAAATCGTTTAAAACCCATAATAAATCTCCTTTTATGAATAAATAGAATGCTGTTCTACCGATTAGAGATAGAACATTGTTACCCTAGAAGTGAGTGACTGTCCTCATGCTATTTCTAGCTTCACCACGCCCATCAGGCGTCCCTGATACAATATGACAAAGCTACATCCCTAGTGAAAATAGTGGCCTTGGATACAAAAACAGGACCGTCTCAGATACATCTAAACGGTCCCTCAATTCAACTGTAAAAACGAAAACAGACTGATTGGACGTGCCAGCTAGATGTATCTCATCTATGTAGGCATCGTCAAAACTACCACAGCCACATAGATACAAACGTAACGTTCCCGTGTTTGCATCCATGTTTCCATGTCTACAAACACTATCTAAAATAGCTGTAGAAATATGTATGATTGCTTGCTGTTAACTGGCAATTCAGTACCATATCGTAGTTCTCCATTTCTCATTTCTCTTAGGCTATAAAAATAATAAAATATTTTAATTCATTTGTCAAGAATTTTTATACATAAATTGTCAGATTTTTTCAACTTTTTTGAACAATGTGACGATTTCAGTCAAAAAGCAGACAAAACCGCTTTTCTTACACTAATTCATTCAAGGGTTTGAAAATAATTTTTTCCAAATCGGCAATGTAGACTGAGAGCTGCTGTTGCTTGGTAAAATAATCTGTCAGTAAGCTATTCCCCTGAATTTTCTGATTAAAGTCTTGTAATGTTTGCTGCAAATCACTTCTTGGCATTTGTCCAGACTGTAGTTGCTGTTGCACTTCTCGTTGGAAAGCGACATACTTTTCTAGGATGTCCTTAGCTTCCTTGTTTTCTTCAACAGCAGCCTTGCTTGCTTCTGCTGCCTTATATTCTGGAAGCTGGCGAATGCTGCGTTCCAATTCATTTGCAATATCATAGATATTTTGTGCCATCATTGTCTCCTAATCTACGAACACTTGATAGCTGGTCTGCTCATGGATAATCTGCTCAGCCCGCTCCAAATCCTCTTTATTTTTAAATGTAATTTGTAAAATACCATGAATATCCGCCCGATTATCCTCGTTAATCCGGATATTCACAACCGAAATACCACGTAATTTTTCTAAGACCGTCAAAATGGCATCTTCTTGGTCAGGAATATTGATAAAGAGATCATAGAAACTATCCACTCCAGCCCGCTTATGGATTTCCATTTCCTTCCGAATCCGCCGCCCCTGGTCAAAAAAGTGCCAGATAGCCTCTTCATCCCCCGTTGCAATCATCTCTTCAACTGTCTTTAGGCGTTTGCCAAACTCTGCTAAACGCTCGATGATACTTTCTTTATTGGTCAAGAGAATACTCGTCCACATACCTGGTTCGCTCTCTGCAATCCGCGTCATATCTCGAAAACCACCCGCTGCAAACTGTTGGGTAAAGGGATGCTCCTCTTGATAATCCCCTGCTTGGTGCATCAAACTTGAAGCCAACACATGGGGGAAATGTGAAATTTGACTGGTCACACGGTCATGCTCTGCCGCATCGATTTCGACAAAGCGGGCATGCAAACCTGAGAGAATATCCTTCAAGCGTGGAATCGCATCTGCCTGTGTCAAAGCGCTCGGGGTCAAGATGTAGTAGGCATTTTCAAACAAGTTCACATCAGCTGCTATCGCTCCTGACTTATGACTTCCTGCCATGGGATGTCCCCCAATAAAATTAACCTGCCGGTCTGATAGATAGGTTTCCGCAGCCGCTACAATCGCTTCTTTCGTCGAACCTGCATCGGTTACCAAAACCGTTTCTTTTAGGGGCAGTTGGGCCAATTCCTTGATAAACTGAATGGTCTGTTGAATCGGAACGCAGAGGAAAATCACATCCGCCTCGCTAGCAAACTGACCAAAATCATCACTCGCCTCATCCACAATTCCCTGTTCTAAAGCAATCGTTCGTGACTGTTCACCACGGTTATAGCCCACAATTCGAGCATCAGGATGATCTCTACGAATGCCCAAGGCGAGCGAACTACCAATCAAGCCCAAACCTACAATATAAATCGTTTTTGTCATTGCTTTCTTAAAATTCTTTCACAAAGGTTCGGTGTTGCTCCACCGCTTCTTTCAATTCGTCCATATTATCAGATGAAAATTTCTCAAGGATTTCTGTTGCTAAAACAGTTGCCACAACTGCTTCCATCACCACACCTGCTGCCGGTAAAGCCGTTGGATCAGAGCGTTCGACTGTTGCCTTGTAGGGTTCATGCGTATCAATGTCAACTGACATCAAGGGTTTATATAGGGTTGGAATGGGTTTCATCACACCACGCACCACAATCGGTTGGCCGTTAGTCATTCCACCTTCAAAACCACCTAGGTTATTACTCGAGCGTGTATAGCCTGTCGCTTTAGACCAAGTAATCTCATCCATGACCTGACTGCCTTGCAGATAACCCGCTTGAAAACCAAGACCGAATTCGACTCCCTTAAAAGCATTGATGGAGACAACAGCTTGGGCAATTTTGGCATCCAACTTGCGATCCCATTGAACATAGGAACCAAGGCCTACTGGAACACCACCCACAATCGTCTCAACAATTCCTCCAATGGTATCGCCATCACGCTTGACCTGGTCAATGTACTGCTTGATTTCTTCTTCCCGTTCTGGATTGACAATTGAAACCTCTGATTGGCTGGCACGTGTCCGAATTTCTTCGACTGTCAGTCCTTCAGGGACATCAATCTCTTTTCCACCAAAGACAACGACATGGTTAGCAATATCGATAGCCAACTCTGCAAGCAAGCGTTTCGCCACCGCACCAACTGCAACTCTCATCGTTGTCTCACGTGCGCTCGAGCGCTCCAAGGAATTTCGTAAATCATCAAAGCGATACTTAATCCCGCCGACCAAATCCGCATGACCTGGGCGTGGGTGCTTAATCCTGCGCTTGCTCTTCAAACGGTCCTCAATATCTTCAACTGCCATAATGTCCAGCCACTTCTGGTGATCATTATTAATAACATGAAGCGTGATAGGCGCTCCTGTCGTCTTTCCATGCCGTACACCAGATGTAATCTCGACCTGATCTGTTTCAATCTGCATCCTAGCCCCACGGCCGTACCCACCTTGACGACGCTTCAAGTCTGCATTGATGTCTGCTGCTGTCAGAGACAACCTTGCTGGTACACCCTCGATAATCGCGGTCAAACGTGGTCCATGCGACTCACCTGCTGTTAAATAACGCATCTATTCCTCCAATACTGTCAATATTTTTTGCATATTTGCCAATGAAAGCTGGCCCGGAGCACTCGCTTCATCCAAGCTAGCAAAGGTCCAACAAGAACCCGTGATACTTCCAGCTATCCGTGACAACATCCCCAATTTCCCCATAGACATAGTAGCATAGGCTTGTTCTGCGTTAAGCGTTTTAAAGCCACGTGTATAGTTCATCACATCCAATACATCCTGCTCTGTGTGTGCCATAACGGCCATTTTAACAACAGCAGGAGATAGACTGGTCAATTCAGACATGATTTCCATATAGTTTTCAGGGGTCTCCACAAAATTATGATAGCTCAATACCAGATTTGGAAAGGCCAACATCTCCTCAAAGACTTCCTTATGAGAGTAATACTCAAAGTCAATATACTCAGGCTGATAAAGACTGGCAATTTCTTTTTAGTAATTGAATATACTCCGCATCAGAAAGCTCAATATGGCCACCCTCACGACTAGTTCTGAGCGTAAAAATCACTTCACGTCCAACAAATTTTTCAAAAACAGCTGGGGCTACTCTCAAAATCTCTTCCTTTGGAAGATAATCAGCCCGCCACTCAATCAAGTCTGCTGCTTCGAGTCTATTCACATCAATATTTTCGACATCCTCAATGCTGCGAGGCATAATTGGAACTACTATTTTCATTTTTCTACCTGTATCGTAAAGACCTTGAGGTAATTACTACTTTCATCATTTTTGTTTATCACAAAATCGCTCGGTAGGCGATAGGTTTGGAGATAGCGGTGCTTGCGCCCCATAAATCCCTTTTCAATTTCTTTTTTAAATTTTTCAAGCCCTACATTCGACGCATTAGTGGAAGCGATAATCTGTCCGTCAGGATTGAGAATTTCAAGCGATTGAGCAATCAGCTTATGGTAATCCTTAGCAACCGAGAAGGTCTGCTTTTTATTGCGTGCAAAACTAGGCGGATCAAGGACAATGACATCATAAGATAAGCCTTTTCGTTTGGCGTATTTAAAGTATTCAAAGACATCCATCACAATGAAACGATGACTCTCTAATAATAAGCCATTCGCCTGAAAATGGGCTTCTGATAATTCTCTCGAACGCTTGGCCAAGTCCACAGAGGTTGTCTCAGCTACACCACCCATGGCTGCTGCTACTGAAAAAGCTGCCGTATAAGAAAACAGATTCAAGAGACTCTTACCCGCTGCAAATCCATCAACTAGCAATCCTCTCACCTCATGCTGATCTAGGAAAATTCCTGTCATCAAACCATTATTCAAAAAGACTTGGTAGGCAACGCCGTTTTCAAAAATGGTAAACTCTTCAGGTGCTTCTTGACCATACAGATGGACTGATTCATAGTCCAAACCTTTGAAACGAATTTTTTCATAAGCCCCTAGCAGATCGGGAAAAACGACTCGAAACGCTGCTACAATCTCCTCTTTTATCGAGTAAATATAGTCATTATACCACGAAAAGACCGCATAATCATGATAGCGGTCAATTGTCATACCGCCAAAACCATCACCGTCTTGGTTAAACAAACGATAAGCAGTTGTCACCGTTGACTCTTCAAAAGACTGTCTCTTCTGTCTAGCTTCGACAAACAACCGTTTAAAAAATGCTCGATCCAACGGCTCCTTTTTCTTAGAAACCAGCCAGCCAATCCCCTTATTTTGGACAGAAAGATAGGCCGTCCCTAGAAAGTGCCCTTGCTGATTCACCAACTGAACCACGGTGTTCTTCATCTCAAGATGAGGAAAATCTTGCGCCTGTAGCACACAAATCCCCTGCTGTATTTTTCGCTCCACACTGGGGCTTACGGTTACTGTATTCATATGTTTATTATATCAAAATTTAGATTATATCTCAAAAAAACTCCTCACATTAAAGGATATTTTAAAAATATGGTATAATGAACTAAGATTTTATGAAATAGACTATGGGAAGAAAGGAAGCTCTTGTGAACAAAAATCGCTATCTCTTATCAAAAATCTTGCGTTCTAGAATTGGTTTTGTCCTCGTTCTCGTAACCATCTACTGGATAAAGACACTATGGGCTTACCTCATTGATTTCAATTTAGATACCAAAGGTTTTTACCAAAATTTCATTCTCTTTATCAACCCACTTCCAGTCGGGCTGCTCTTTATCGGACTAGCCCTCTATATCAAATCAACAAAATGGTTCTACCGAATCGCAGGATTTCTCTATTTCTTGCTGTTTTTATGGCTATTTTCAAATACCTTGTACTTTAGAGAGTTTTCAGACTATATCTCGATTTCAACCATGCTAGCTAGCTCCAGCGTCGCAGCTGGGCTCCTGCAAACAACGCTGAAATCCCTTCGCTTTTGGGACTTTACCTACTTTCTGGATTTCATCGCATTTGCCTATCTCTTAGCTAAAAAGAAGATTTCAGTTGACCCTAAGCCCTTTAACAAGCGAGCAAGTTTTGCGGTCACAGCCCTGTCAGTCATGCTCTTTTCAGTCAACCTCTTTCTCGCAGAAATTGACCGTCCTGAACTATTGACCCGTGGCTTTTCAAATACCTATATCGTACGGGCCCTCGGTCTGCCATCCTTTCTTGGCTACAATGCCTATCAGACCTACAATGCCCATAAAGACCGCTCAGAAGCAAGCCCAGAAGATTTAACCCCTGTCCAACAATACATCACAGAACACCATGCCAAACCAAACGAGGAATACTTTGGTATGGCAAAGGGGCGCAATGTCATCTATCTTCACCTAGAAAGTTTACAGCAATTTATCATTGACTACAAACTAAAGGTCGAAGACAAAGAGTATGAAGTGACCCCCTTTCTCAACTCTCTCTACCACTCCAATTCCACCTTTGCCTTTTCCAACTTCTTTAACCAAGTCAAAGCAGGAAAGACCTCTGATGCCGAAACGATGATTGAAACCTCTCTCTTTGGACTCAATCAAGGCTCCTTCATGGTTCAATACGGTGGCAGCAATACCCAACAAGCAGCACCTTATATCCTGTCCCAAGAAGCAGGTTACACATCGGCTGTCTTTCACGGAAATGCTGGTAGCTTCTGGAATCGGAACAATACCTACAAACAGTGGGGCTACAACTACTTCTTTGATAAGACCTATTTCACTGAAACCAATGCAGAAAATTCATTTGAATACGGTTTAAATGATAAGGTCATGTTCACCGATGCGATTCCCTACTTTGAACGCTTACAACAACCTTTTTATACAAAATTTATCACCGTTTCGAACCACTATCCCTACACCACCAGCCTCTCAGGTGATGAGACAGGATTTCCCCTTGCCGATACAAAAGATGAGACAATCAACGGCTACTTTGCTACCGCTAACTATCTAGATGCCTCTATCAAAGCCTTCTTTGACTACCTAAAGGCAACTGGGCTCTATGAAAAATCCATCATCGTTCTCTACGGAGACCATTATGGCATTTCCAATTCTCGTAACCCAAGTCTCGCCCCACTTCTTGGTAAAGACCCAGAAACTTGGTCAGACTACGACAATGCCATGCTCCAACGTGTCCCTTATATGATTGTCATTCCAGGAATGAATAAGGGACGCATCATTGATACCTTTGGTGGCGAAATCGACGCCCTCCCAACCCTCGAGCATCTCCTTGGTATCGACTCGACCAAATACCTTCAGGTCGGTCAAGATTTACTATCAAAGGAAAACAAGCAGATCGTTTCCCTACGAACGCCGGGGAACTTCATCACCCCTACCTATACCAATTATTCTGGTAAACTTTACTACACAGAAACCGGTGAAGAAATTACCAATCCCGATGAGAATACGCAAAACATCATTGAGACAATCAAAGAAGAAACCAATGCTCAGCTGCGAGCAAGTGACGCCATCCAGACAGGCGATCTTATCCGCTTTTTAAACAACGGACTACCTCCTGTCAATCCAAAGGACTATTCTTATCTCCATTCTCTTGATAAGGAAATAGAAATCGAAAACGAACTCGGCAGCAAATCAACAAGCCTCTACAGCCAGCGTGGCAATCAGTCCACTGTAGACCTTTTCCAAGCCAAAAGCTATCGCTTACTCCACGAGCAAACGACAGCTGCTACAACCGCTTCAACAGCGCCAAGTAGCTCTTCTAGCAGTACAGAAGAAGAGAAATAATTAAATCTCCCTATAAATAGTAGGGAGATTATTTTTGTATCCTGACCAGATCCGCTCATCAAAAAACGGCTCTATAATATCTGTAGTGGGTACGCCCGCCACAGAGATTATGGAGCCTTTTTCAGTGTAGAAAAAAAGTTCCATATGACCTATAATGAAAAGCGACAAAACTATCATTTAGAAAGACTCATATGGAACAACTAAATCTTATCACAAATTTTCTCAAAATGAAAGACAAAAATATCACTATCACTAATGAATGCGACATGGGAACACACTTAGAACTCCACGGTCACTTGGATTACACAGCCCCTAAATGCCCTTCCTGCAAGGGACAAATGGCTAAGTACGACTTCCAGAAAGCCTCTAAAATCCCCTACTTAGAAACTGCTGGCTACCCGCTACTTATCCGCCTTCGAAAGCGTCGTTTCAAGTGCAAAGACTGTGGGAAAATAGCGGTCGCTGAAACTCCTATTGTTAAGAAGAACCATCAAATCTCTGTCGCTGTCAACCAGAAAATCGCACAATTACTCATCGAAAAGCAAGCAATGACACATATCGCACACAGACTCTCCATTTCTACATCTACAGTTATTCGAAAACTCAATGAGTTTAAATTTGAAACGGATTGGGATAAGCTTCCAGAAGTCATGTCCTGGGATGAGTATGCCTTCAAGAAAGGGAAAATGAGCTTTATCGCTCAAGATTTTGACACAAATAACATCATCGCTATCCTTGATGGAAGAACGCAAGCAACCATCCGAAATCACTTTCTGAGATACCCTAGAAAGGTCAGAAACCGCGTTAAAATCATCACTATGGACATGTTTAGCCCTTACTATAAATTGGCTAAACCCTTCGCCCTCCAATTTCTAAGCTCAGGCTGAAACAGTCTATTCCCAGACTGTTTCACTCCCACATGCCAAAATCGTGCTGGATCGCTTCCACGTTGTGCAACATCTCAGCCGTGCTATGAACCGTGTCCGTACCCAAATCATGAATGCTTTTGACCGCAAATCGCATGAATACAAGACGCTCAAACGCTACTGGAAACTGGTACAACAAGATAGCCGTAAACTCAGTGACAAGCGGTTTTATCGCCCTACTTTTCGCATGCATTTGACCAATAAGGAAATCTTAGACAAGCTCCTATCCTACTCAGATGAGTTACGACAACATTATGAACTCTATCAACTTCTTTTATTCCATTTCCAAGAGAAAAACTCAGATCATTTCTTTGACCTAATTGAGCAAGAAATAGCCACTGTTAACCCTATTTTCCAGACGGTATTTAAGACGTTTCTAAAGGATAAGGACAAGGTTTTAAACGCCTTGGAATTGCCTTATTCCAACGCTAAATTGGAAGCTACCAATAATCTTATCAAAGTCATCAAGCGTAATGCCTTTGGATTTCGGAACTTTGAAAACTTCAAAAAGCGGATTTTGATTGCCATCAATATCAAAAAAGAGAAGACCAACTTGGTCCTCTCTAGATGTTAGCTGACATCTACCCACTACAGTTGACAAAGAGCCCAAAAAACAACCTACCCAGGGAGTTTCCTCCCTGGGTAGGTTGCGTCTCTTTTATTAGGTTTTGATAGAAATCATCCTATCCCTACTAGAGTCTCAGGAGTCGAATTATTCTTCGTCTTCTGATTTTTTCTTGCCAAGTCCGAGTAAAGCCGCAACTCCTAACGCAGCAGCGCCGTATGCAAATGCAGCATTTCCTACAGTATCACCTGTGTTTGGTAATTCTGCTTTCGCTGGTTCTGCTGGTTGAGCAGGAGTGCTTGGAGTAGCTGGTGTTGCTGGCTCAGCTGGTTTGCTTGGTTCTACCGGTTTACCTGGCTCAACTGGTTTCCCTGGAGTTGGTGGTACTGGAGTTGTTGGAGGTGTCACTGGTGGAACCGGTGTTGTTGGTGGCGTTACTGGTGGAACTGGTCTTACTGGAGGTACTGGTGTAGTTGGTTTCTTCTTGTACACGTAGGTAACTTTCTTATGACCATTTGTGTAGCGACCGCTTGGATCGTCACCTTCTACACGCACCAATTCATAGCCGTCAATCTCTTTTGGAGTTGTTGCATATGGATCGTTTGGTTTACCCTTGCTGTTTTCTTGTGGTGCTACTGGATTTCCGTCTTCATCCACGAAGTTGACTTCAAGAGTGCCTTCTTCAATTGGTTTAGCTGGCTCTTCAACTACTTCGTAGACGTAAGTTACGATAAGAGTTGTGTTGGCAACAAGCTTGCCAGTTGCACCCTCAGATGACAACAAGTGACCATTTTCATCGACAGCACCTACAGGATAAGTACCAACTGGTACACGTTTGTAAGTCTTGCCATCGTAGCCTTTGATGAACAATGGACGATGAGCATCCGTGTTGGTGTTGTACTCAGTTCCTTCTGGTTGGTTGTACTGAACAACGTTGTTGTCTGCGATCACACGACCATCTTTGTCCTTGTACTCAACGATGACAGATCCTTTTTCAACAACTGGTGTAGATTTCAAGCGGTAGATGTAGGTAACAGTTGTAATACCTCTGACAACATTGCCATCTTCCACATCGCCATCTTTCACTTTGACCAATTCGTAGACTTTACCGTCTTTGCCTGGGATTTCCTTAGGAATTTCCTTTTCACCTTCGTTCGTGTGGTACTCAGTTCCAATTGGTGATTTTGGTGTATCAACGGTTGGATCTTGGATTTCTTCACCAGCTTCGTTGACATAGTGAACAACGACTGAACCTGCTGGTACGTAAGGTACTGGCGTATTTTCCTTAGGATCTTTTGGATTTTTGAGCGTTGGTGGCTCATAGCCTTTCGTTGGGTCATTTGGATCTTTTGGTTTCAATGGTTTGCTTGGATCTTTCGGATCTACTGGGACAAATCCATCGATGTCTGGCAATGGTGGGTTATTGCTTGGATCCTCTGGCGTACCATCATAATCCACTGGTGGGATTGGAACACCTGTATTTGGATTCACTGGAGGAGTTAGTGGATCTTTTGGATCTGTTGGTTTAGATGGATCTACTGGGATGTACGGGATGTACTTACCTGGTTTTTCCGTTGGTGTTTCACGTTTCTTGTACTCGTATTGGATGACTTGTGGATCTTCCGTTACTTTACCATTTTGTGGTGCAGAACCGCCTCGAAGTTTTGGAGTACCGTCTGCGTTTCTCACCAAGTCATAGAAGTTACCTGCGTTGTCTTGCAACTCTTCTGGTGCTTGGTCAACGTAGTCAGTATCAATTGGAGTACCGTCTTCTTTAACAACTGTATCTTTTGGATCTTTTGGATCTCTGTAAAGACGAGTGCTTGAACCTTCTACGAAGTATTGAGCTGTTACTTTTCCACCTGATTTAGCTAGCTGATTTTCTTGCTCAGGTTTTTGCTCTTCTTTCAACTTGTAGACATAGGTGATTTCTTTTTTCACGCCAGCTGCAACTTTACCTTTTGCAAGGTCTGAGTATGCAACCAAACGTCCGTCTGCATCTACTTCACCAGCGTCGTACTTGCCAGCAGGGACACGCTCGTACACTTTTCCATCTGGAGTTCTAAGCGTGCGTTTACGGATGGTTTCAACTGTTGTATCGTAGTCTACACCTGGCTTAGCATTCTCAAGAACTATTACATCCTCCGTATTGCCCTCAATCTTATCACCTAGTTCATCCACATAGTTAACAATAACAGAACCAGCTTTTTCATAAACATAGGTTACTGTACTTGTACCTTTCTTAACTTTTGCTTCTTCTCCATTTTCTGGGTCTGAACCTTCTTTTACTTCTTTCAAGTAGTAGACAACATCTTCTTCTGGTGAATTTGGATCGTTTGGATCTTTCGGTTCCTTAGTTGTAATCTTCGGATCTTTATGATCTGTTGTGTCGTATGGAGTATCTACTGGTGATTTAGGAGTGTCCTCAACTGGTTTCTTGATTTCATTTCCTTCTTCATCTTCATACTTCACGACAACGTTTCCAGCTGGTACGTAAGGAATTGGAGTATTTTCCTTCGGATTCTCTGGTGTTGGTGGGATATATTTGCCATTTGGATCTTTTGGTAATGGGTTATTTGGATCGTTTGGATCTACTGGGACAAAGCCATCGATATCTGGCAAACGTGGATCATCACTTGGCTCCTCTGGTGTATCATCGTAATCCACTGGTGGAATTGGATTGCCATTTGGATCTAGAGGAGGATTGTTCTCTGGATCGTTTGGATACTTAGGATCGTTTGGATTTGATGGATCACCAGGATTTTCTGGGATGTAAGGAATGTATTTACCAGGTTTATCCGTTGGCGTTTCACGTTTCTTGTACTCGTATTTAATAACTTGTGGATTTTCAGTTACGTTACCTTCTTGAGGTGCTGAACCGCCTCGAAGTTTTGGAGTTTTGTCTGCGTTTCTCACCAAATCATAGAAGTTACCTGCGTTGTCTTGCAACTCTTCTGGTGCTTGGTCAACGTAGTCAGTATCGATTGGAGTACCGTCTTCTTTAACGACTGTATCTTTTGGATCGTTTGGATTTCTGTACAGACGAGTGCTTGAGCCTTCTACGAAGTATTGAGCTGTTACTTTTCCACCTGGTTTAGCTTGATTTTCTTCTTGCTCAGGTTTTTGCTCTTCTTTCAACTTGTAGACATAAACAACGTGAGTGGTTCCTTCTACGACATCACCTTGGTCTTTTCCTGAGAAGAAAACTCTTTTGTGATATTTTCTTTTACAACTGTCTCATCACCAACTTTTGGTGTTTGTGAAACTTCTTTAAACTCATATGTCTTACCTTTAAATAGGATAGATTCTGGTTTTTCAAGATCTGTTTCACCTGTGTTATATCTAGTTCCTGGGTCTACATTTGTTAGGTCAGAACGCTCTGATTGGATTTCTTCACCAGCTTCATTGACATAGTGAACGACTACTGAACCCTTAGGTGCTGGAGCTTCTGGTTGTTTCTCTTTGTAAACGTAGATAACGTGGGTTGTTCCTTCTTTAACAGTTCCTTCTGTTTCATCGCTGAACTTGTTGGTGTCATCTACTGTTACAACGTCTTTATCTCCAACTTTTGCTGTTTTTGATACTTCTTTGAACTCATAGGTCTTGCCATCTTTAGCGATTGAGCCTGGTTGTTCACGGTCGCCTTCAGCTGTGTTGAAGCCTGTACCTGTTGGTTGATCTGTTGTATCTTTGAATGGATCTTGGATTTCTTCACCAGCTTCGTTGACATAGTGGACAACTACTGAACCCTTAGGCGCTGGAGCTTCTGGTTGTTTCTCTTTGTAGACGTAGATAACGTGGGTCGTTCCTTCTTCAACAGTTCCTTCTGTTTCATCGCTGAACTTGTTGGTGTCATCTACTGTTACAACGTCTTTATCTCCAACTTTTGCTGTTTTTGATACTTCTTTGAACTCATAGGTCTTGCCATTTAGCGATTGTGCCTGGTTGTTCACGGTCGCCTTCAGCTGTGTTGAAGCCTGTACCTGTTGGTTGATCTGTTGTATCTTTGAATGGATCTTGGATTTCTTCACCAGCTTCGTTGACATAGTGGACAACTACTGAACCCTTAGGCGCTGGAGCTTCTGGTTGTTTCTCTTTGTAGACGTAGATAACGTGGGTCGTTCCTTCTTTAACAGTTCCTTCTGTTTCATCGCTGAACTTGTTGGTGTCATCTACTGTTACAACGTCTTTATCTCCAACTTTTGCTGTTTTTGATACTTCTTTGAACTCATAGGTCTTGCCATCTTTAGCGATTGAGCCTGGTTGTTCACGGTCGCCTTCAGCTGTGTTGAAGCCTGTACCTGTTGGTTGATCTGTTGTATCTTTGAATGGATCTTGGATTTCTTCACCAGCTTCGTTGACATAGTGGACAACTACTGAACCCTTAGGCGCTGGAGCTTCTGGTTGTTTCTCTTTGTAGACGTAGATAACGTGGGTCGTTCCTTCTTTAACAGTTCCTTCTGTTTCATCGCTGAACTTGTTGGTGTCATCTACTGTTACAACGTCTTTATCTCCAACTTTTGCTGTTTTTGATACTTCTTTGAACTCATAGGTCTTGCCATCTTTAGCGATTGAGCCTGGTTGTTCACGGTCGCCTTCAGCTGTGTTGAAGCCTGTACCTGTTGGTTGATCTGTTGTATCTTTGAATGGATCTTGGATTTCTTCACCAGCTTCGTTGACATAGTGGACAACTACTGAACCCTTAGGCGCTGGAGCTTCTGGTTGTTTCTCTTTGTAGACGTAGATAACGTGGGTCGTTCCTTCTTCAACAGTTCCTTCTGTTTCATCGCTGAACTTGTTGGTGTCATCTACTGTTACAACGTCTTTATCTCCAACTTTTGCTGTTTTTGATACTTCTTTGAACTCATAGGTCTTGCCATCTTTAGCGATTGTGCCTGGTTGTTCACGGTCGCCTTCAGCTGTGTTGAAGCCTGTACCTGTTGGTTGATCTGTTGTATCTTTGAATGGATCTTGGATTTCTTCACCAGCTTCGTTGACATAGTGGACAACTACTGAACCCTTAGGCGCTGGAGCTTCTGGTTGTTTCTCTTTGTAGACGTAGATAACGTGGGTCGTTCCTTCTTTAACAGTTCCTTCTGTTTCATCGCTGAACTTGTTGGTGTCATCTACTGTTACAACGTCTTTATCTCCAACTTTTGCTGTTTTTGATACTTCTTTGAACTCATAGGTCTTGCCATCTTTAGCGATTGAGCCTGGTTGTTCACGGTCGCCTTCAGCTGTGTTGAAGCCTGTACCTGTTGGTTGATCTGTTGTATCTTTGAATGGATCTTGGATTTCTTCACCAGCTTCGTTGACATAGTGGACAACTACTGAACCCTTAGGCGCTGGAGCTTCTGGTTGTTTCTCTTTGTAGACGTAGATAACGTGGGTCGTTCCTTCTTTAACAGTTCCTTCTGTTTCATCGCTGAACTTGTTGGTGTCATCTACTGTTACAACGTCTTTATCTCCAACTTTTGCTGTTTTTGATACTTCTTTGAACTCATAGGTCTTGCCATCTTTAGCGATTGAGCCTGGTTGTTCACGGTCGCCCTTCAGCTGTGTTGAAGCCTGTACCTGTTGGTTGATCTGTTGTATCTTTGAATGGATCTTGGATTTCTTCACCAGCTTCGTTGACATAGTGAACGACTACTGAACCTTTAACTTCTTTGTAGATATAGGTTACTGTTTGAAGCTCTTCTTTCACTTCACCGCTTACTGGTGCGCTTGATGTCAAGTGACCTTTTTCATCTACCTTACCGACTCTGTAATCATCACCTGCAGGTACACGGCGGTAAGTTTTGCCGCTATATGCTGACGTGATTGTTTCTGGTCTAAGTTCAGGCGTTTCAGTGTTGTACTCGTCTCCTACTAGCTCTTTGTGTTGCTACAGGTTTACCGCTAATGATCTTGTCAGCTTCTTTAAATGGAATTAGATTTCCGTCAGTATCTCTGTATTCTACGACAACATCGCCTTTGACAAGTTCATACACGTAAGTGACATGGTGCTCGCCTTGTGGCACAGCTCCTGTCGGTTCGACACCAGTTGGGTCAGAAAGAGAGACAGTCGCATTGTCTTCGATGTCTGATACCAAGTTGCTAGCTGCACCGACTACACCGACGTCATAGGTGTCAGCTTTTGCGAGTTTATAGAGCCTTTTCTTATTGCTATCCTTCTCAGTACCTTCAATTGTAGGGCTTCAAGGTAGCTGATGTCGCATAGTTCAACCCTACTGTTACACCCTCTTCCACTGTTCGTACAACTGGGGTAGAGCATCCTTATAGTCTGCTTCAGCTTGCTCTTTGAGGACATTGCCTTTGGTATCTACATAGTGTACGAAGACTTTACCTTTGCCAAGTTGGTCTGGATTATCTGCTGTTACTGGTACACCACGGGCAGCAGATGAGAAGTCATACTGACTTGCTGTTCCTGTGAAGATACCTCTCTGATTCAAATAGTTAGAACTTGCACCGGTATCTGTCCCTGTCGCTTTATCGACAAAGTCAAATGTTGCAATCCCAGTGTCCCAGCTTCTTTCTCAGCATCTGTAAGAGCATGCGTATAGGTTTCTTCCGAGTCAAAGTTCACAACGATACGAGAAGATTTACCAAGCTTCACATCTTCATCGAGGTTCAAGGCACCTAGGGTAAGGTAGCCAGGCTCTGAGTAATCCGTAGAAATTCAAGGTCATGGAGCGACCATCTGCTGAGATACTTTCAATGACATAGTACATGCCCTCTGGTGTTACATAGAGTTTCCCATCTTTTGAGTTGGCTTGACGTTCACCATTTTTAGAAAATGGTGCCCACTTAACTGGGAGTCGTTCACCGACACGCATCTTATCAGCTGGGAAGGTGAAGGCACCAGGCTGACCTTTAGGAAATTTAGAGCTTATAGTGAGCTTAAATCCTTTAGGAGCACCATAAAGCTGACCACTAAGCGTTCCAAAACCTTCTGCTGTCAAGTCTTTGAAGAAGCCGATTTCTGAAAGTGCTTCAGGTGTCGCATTGGCACCTTTTGGACGGTAGTCCCATGTCGTGAAGTCAAATGAACGGTAGGTATTTTTATTCGTTTTGTTTACATCTGGATCTTCATTGTAGTTCCCTTTGTGTCGTACACTTTCGTTAAAAGCAGGAATCGTATACGGTGTTTCATATTTTTGACTGTCGTTAACATTGATTTTGAAGGTTGATTGACGGTTTTCCGTCGCAAAGATGGTCTCTTTTGAGATACTGTAGTCCATTTTCGCTTCAATGTTCTTCAAGCCTTCTACGTTGTGAAGGTCACCTTGTATTTCCGTTGAAGTGAGCAAGTCATCGCTGTTCAAGTCATAACGAGATGGGTCACCGATATCTGTTGCTTTTATGATATCTGTTTCATAGCCAGACTTTTCAATATTGGCAATGACGTATTTCTTTCCATCAATTTCTGTATAGTATTTTGATGGAAACTCAATCGCTACGTTTTCTGTCTCAACGAAGAAATAATCACCCTCGTGCAACTTTTGATCGCCAAACTTGAAGCTAACTGTCGAACGGTTGTAGGCTGTTGGTGGAGTACCTATTGCGCTTACGCTTGGAATTACTTCAACTTCTGGATTGACCATTTTCCCTACGTAGGTTGATCCTGCATCAGCTGCACGCTCTAGGCTATTTCCGACACGCTCTACGTTGTAGGTGTAGAAGTTGTCGTTGCTGTTTAGGGCTTTCAACTTTTCTGGTGGTAAGAGCGAGATGATCTCACCTGGTAATTGAAGGGCTTTGAAGTCTTCCAAGGTCAAGGCTTGGATTTGCTCAGGTGTCAAGTCTTGGAAAGCCTCAACGGTCAACTTGCTCGCTGTTGGTGCTTCAGCTTTTTCTGCTGTCGCTGCAAGGGCTGGCTGTGCAGGTGTTTTCTTCTGCAGGTGTTTCTGCTACTGGTTGCTCAGCTGGTGCTTCTGAAGCCACTGGTGTCGCTTCTGCTACACGAACTTCGATAACGTCTGCGCTAGCAAGACGCGCTACCACTGCACCATTTTCGAGCACAGTGACAGAGCCATCTGTCGCCACTTCCACTTTTAAAGGCTTCTGTCAAGGCATTGTCTGAACGAACTGCTGCACTACCTGCTTTTTTCTGCATCACTCAAGTTCGCTGCATCAAGCACCTTCACCTTAGTGTGTACGGCAAATGTGCGCTCTACTACTTTAGGCGCTTCCGCTACAGCTGGTGCTTCTGAAGCCACTGGTTGTGCCTCAACGACTGGCTCCGTTACTGGGCTAGTCGTTTCTGCTGACGGTTCACCACCTTGCTCTGCTGACGGAGCAACTACCTCACTAGGCGTTACCTCCGCTGCTACTTGGTCCACGCCCGCTACGAATACCGTCCCCAAAAGGACCGAACACGTACCAATCGTAAACTTACGAATTGAAAATCGTTGCTTTCTCTTGAAAAACATCTCATTCCCTCCATTTTTTATTAAAAATATTTCTGTCTGTTCAACAGATACGTACACCTGTTTTAGACAGAAATGTACTAATTACAGTATAGCACCCCCCCCCCGTAATTGGCAAGCATTTTGAATAAAATAGAATTCTCACCTTTTAAACGTGCTTCTACAGGCTGAAAACCGCATCTTTTCAGCACTCTGAGCCAGTTCCCCAAAGGATACAAATACTTATCTTTTTCTTGAAAATTCCCTAATATATTTCATATCCTTTTTCATTGCAACTGGGTACAAACTTACCATGCAAAACTCCCAGATGACCAGGTTCTTTATGATAGCAGTCCATTTCTATTCACCTCGTGAGAACGCTTTGGAAAAAAGTGGATGCAAACGGAAAGGCGTTTGCACTTTTTCTTCACGCTCCGACACGAAAACCAGTAGCAACCCCTTGACACTTCCTAAAAATGACGGTACAATAAAAGCAGAAAAGGGAACTGCGCGAACAGTCCCCTTGATAACACCGTTTAAGACGGATAGCCGTTGCCGTATTTGGTTTTTATTTTATAAACCGTCCACGACTGGCTAAAGTAGGGACGGTTTTTTATTTCTTCTTGCTGTTCATAATAGAAATAAACCTTGACTTTTCCTAAAACCACGGTACAATAAAAGCAGAAAAAAGGAACTGCGCGAACAGTCCCCTTGGTAACACCGTTTAAGACGGATAGCTGTTGCCAATTCTTACTTTTTTATTCTAAAAAAATCGTCCTTGGTCGCTACAAGTTAGGACGATTTTTTATTTGTTCTTGCTATTTATAATAGCCACTATCAGACCACGAAGGCAATCATCAAGCTGAGCGCTTCATAAACGGACAAGATCCGCCGCTCCTTTCTCTTGGATTTTGTGACTTACATACATAAGCACCACCTCCAAACTAGGCAACGACTACCGTCTCAACTTTGTTACAATATCCATTATAGCACATGTAACTTCATTTTTAAAGTGGTTTTCAACGTCCACTTGACTTTTCCCTAAAATCACGGTAAAATAAAAGCAGAAAAAGGGAACTGCGCTAACAGTCCCCTTGGTAACACCGTTTAAGACGGTAGCCGTTGCCATTTTTGATTTATTTTTATAAACCGTCCACGACTGGCTAAAGTAGGGACGGTTTTTTTATTTGTTCTTGCTATTTATAATAGCCACTATCAGACCACCGAAGGCAATCATCAGCTGAGCGCTTCATAAACGGACAAGATCCGCCGCTCCTTTCTCTTGGATTTTGTGACTTACATACATAAGCACCACCTCCAGACTAGGCAACGGCTACCGTCTCAACTTTGTTACGATATCCATTATAGCACATGTAACTTCATTTTTAAAGTGGTTTTCAACGTTCGCTTGACTTTTCCCTAAAATCGCGGTATAATAAAAGCAGAAAAGGGAACTGCGTCAACAGTCCCCTTGGTAACACCGTTTAAGACGGATAGCCGTTGCCGTATTTACTTAATGCAAACCGTCCACAAGGCTAAAGTAGGGACGGTTTCTTATTTGTTCTTGCTGTTCATTATGGCTACTATCAGACCGCCAAAGGCAATCATCAAGCTGAGCGCTTCATAAACGGACAAGATCCGCCGCTCCTTTCTCTTGGATTTCGTGACTTACATACATAAGCACCACCTCCAGACTAGGCAACGGCAACCGTCTCAACTTTGTTACGATATCCATTATAGCACAAGTGACTTCATTTTTAAAGTGGTTTTCAACGTTCACTTGACTTTTCCCTAAAATCGCGGTATAATAAAAGCAGAAAAGGGAACTGCTCTAACAGTCCCCTTGGTAACACCGTTTAAGACGGATAGCCGTTGCCAATTTTTATTACACTGTAATCGTCCTTGGCTCTGCTACAAGTTAGGACGATTTTTTATTTGTTCTTGCTGTTCATTATGGCTACTATCAGACCACCGAAGGCAATCATCAAGCTGAGTACTTCATAAACGACAAGATCCGCCGCTCCTTTCTCTTGGATTTCGTGACTTACATACATAAGCACCACCTCCAGACTAGGCAACGGCAACCGTCTCAACTTTGTTACGATATCCATTATAGCACAAGTGACTTCATTTTTTAAAGTGGTTTTCAACGTTCACTTGACTTTCCCTAAAATCGCGGTATAATAAA
>NZ_CP015197.1 GCF_001623565.1 Streptococcus marmotae
GGCATTAGACCGACCAACAGACGATTTATTAAGTTTAGTCCCAGGTTACTTATTGTCAAGAAAACGTGAAATAAATGTCTAAAATGTTGAAGGAATCAAAGTTAGAAGCAAAAAGGAAATTTATTTTCTTTTTGCTTTTTTTTTTTAGCAAACACGAATAAATAAAGTGACCAGGAAAAAAACGGAGGTAAAAAAATGAAAAATGAAGTCATTATTCTTGGCGCACGACCTTATGATTTTACAGATGAACGGACAGGAAAACAGATTACAGGTGTATCTTGTCACGTATTGCCATTAACGAATGTTGATCCGTTGAATACCAGCGGATTGATTCCAGTAAAATATTCTCTAACCCCTGAACAGTTTGCGGAGATTGCTCAAACTCCTTTACCAGCACGTGCAAAAATGCACATGACCGTTAATATCGCAACTAAGAAAGTTTCCTTTGAAAAATTTAGTGATGTAGCTGTACTTGACTTAGCCGGTTAAAGATATGGATGGAGTATCTAACGAAGATTTTATTGCTTATAACAAAGCGATTTTAGATAGACTTGATGAACAGACAAAGAAATCTGAACAAGTTCTTTTAGAATTAAAAAAGATTAGTCAATTTTTCTGATTCCGAAAAGCGACAAACAGAAAAAGATAAGCAACTAGAAGAGAAAGAAAAAGCAAGAATTGAATCAGGAGAACAAACAACAGAAGAAAAGAGTTTGTTGGCTTTAGAAAATCTTACAAAAGTTATTCAAGAACAACCACCATCTTCTGATGATGCTATTTTGAAAGAATTAGAAAAATTAAATTCTAGTTATGATGAGTTGAAAACAGCTGAAACTACGGAACAGGTCAAAAAATTAGTGACACAAATCCAAAAAGATTATGATCATTACCATTTTCAGACAAGTGTAGTAGCATTTTATGGAATCTTGATTATCCCTGCTTTATTATTATTTCTTTTCCTCCATCATTTATTAAAGCAATTTTTATAGAGCCTCCTTTGTCTCTTGGTAGGGACGTTAAACTATACCAAAGAAAGGAGGATAATCGTATGATTACAGCAGAATTGTTAGCACCAGTGAAGGATGCAGTAATGCAAGCAGTTCCAGCAGTTTTACCAGTAGGTGCTACTATGCTTGGAGTTAGTATGGCGGTTGGCTTTACTGTTAAGACGTTAAAAAAATTCTTCTAGTTGAAAAAACACTTGGAAACAGGTGTTTTTTTGAAATGGTGATTTATGAAAAAGTTTAAAAAAATAAAAATATTATTTTGTATTATCCTTTTGATTTTTAATTTAGCTTATCGACCAAAACCAGTTAAAGCTGATGCTGGAGTGGCATCTTTTGGAGGTATGACATTGATTGCGCTCAATCCTGAAATTTGGCCAGTTGTCTTAGTTGGGTTAGCGGCAGCTTTACTTTTGGGCTATACAATTACGAATTGGGATGACATTTCAGCTTTCGGTGCTGCCGTTGTTGAACAATTAGAAATAGCTGGTCATTCGGTGGACGAATTTGTATCTGGTACCTCTGTTAAAATTGATGCGACTTTTAAAAAGGCAGTTAAGAAGGCATCTGTAGGAGAAAAAAATAGTATTTCTAGATACATTGATAAAAATTCGTACACTTATTCAAATGGTTTTAGAGTTTTATTAGGCAGTCATAAAATCAATGCTGGCTATGTCCTAGTGTTTCCAGAAGGTAGAAATATATTTACAGGAAATTTAGAAAAAGGGAAGTATTTTAGAAATATTAAATATAATCCAGAAACTGATTTTTTGGGTACTTCTTTGTCCGTATCTATGGAAATTTTGCCTTTGCCTGATAAATTTAACCCTCTCTTTATTCTTCAAGTGTAATTCTGCAAGGTGTGAGTGGGCAATTAAATGTTGAGACAAATGGAAATGGCGATGTCATAAAAGTTTCTAGGTCTTTTTCAAATATAGAAAAAGTTATTCCGACTGATTTGAGATTTTCTGTAAATACTCCTACAGAAGTTACTATAACGCGTGTTACTATACCTAGGACTGATATTGGACAAATGTTCCTGTTACCGATTTAAAAGTTGGAGCTATTTCAGAAGGGAAAATAAACGATTATATTGATACAGCTTTTCCTTCCGACAACAACAGTAAAATTTGATCCTAAAGCTAGAGTAGATGGAACTACTTTAGTACCCACCGTACAGGAACTGGAAAGAATTCGAGCAGGTTCAGCAGTCGGTGCTCAAGCTGGAACTGTTACATTAACCGGAGCAAATTCTATGACAGCTACAGGGGCTTCTACAGGCCTTGGTTTAGATTGGTTGGCAAAACTATGGGAATGGTTGAAAAAGCTCTTAGATGCGATTTTAAGCATTCCTGGGGCTATATTAGACGGTTTGAAAGCTTTATGGGATTGGTTAGCTAAAATTTTGCAAGCTATTGGAGCAATTCCAGGGCAATTGTTGAATGGTTGGTGAAAATTTGGCAGGCTATTACAAGTATACCAGCGGCTATAGGAAGTATAGGAGCGACTATTGCAGATGCATTTAAAGCAGCTTTAACATGGGCGTTTGGAATAGATGGAGCATGGTTGAAAGAGCGGGTTAATAGTTTGAATGTGCTTTTAGGTCTAAATTTCCAAATATAGAACCGCTTGAATATAGCATTGGAGAAAAAGATGATTTTTCTGATATGCATATTAGTTTGTTAGGGCAAGATTTTGTCATATTAGATGGCTCGGTAGCTACTAGACTAGCGAAGCCAATCAAGGTATTTATTAAAGCTGTTTTTTATGTTCTATTGGCCTTATTCTTTGTGAGAAGGTTCCATAAGGTAGCGGAGGATTAGGACATGGTACAAGGATTGTTAGGAATGTTATTTGGTATTTTGGAATGGTTGATTAGTTTGTTTCCATCTTTTCAGTTTATCAATAAATTTGTATTGTCTTTGATAGTATTTCAAGCGTATTGTATGAGGCATCTCCATTTGTTCCGTTTAATGATTTATTTATTTGCATTGGATTGATTTCAAGCTTTTATATAGGGCTTTTCCTGATTAAGGGAATAAATTGGATTATACATCGAGTGCCGTTTTTAAATTAAAAATATCAAGAAAGGACAAAGCGGAGGGCGAAAAAGTCCGCATTTGCGGACTTGCGCCCCACCGCTTGGCATTGGTTGAAGATTTTGAAGAAAAAAGGAAATCGAGTAAAAGGGCAATTTGAAACATTATCAGAAAAGCCCTTTGGGTCATTAGTTTATGATATGGTTCAACGTATCAAGAATGGTCGAGAGTTTAAAGAATACGGTCTTACTCTTTATTGTGGTCGTCAAGGTGGCGGAAAAACAATGGCTATGACAGAGTATTTGGAACGAATGAGGAAATTGTATCCAGAAGCTTTAATTGTTACGAATTTTGGATATATTCATCAAGATTTAGAGATGACCAGTTGGCAACAGATTTTTGAAATTCGTAATGGGTTGAAAGGGGTCATTTTTGCGATTGATGAAATACAAAATGAGTATAATTCATCTGCTTGGCAAAAATTCCCTGAAGGACTTCTTGCAGAAATCACTCAACAAAGAAAACAACGGATAAAGATTGTTGGAACTTCCCAGGTATTTACCAGGGTCGTTAAGCAGCTTAGAGAACAAACTTATGAGGTTGTAGAATGTCAGACAGTGGGAGGACGTTGGACGTTTACCAGGGCATTCGATGCTGAAGATTATAATGCAGTCTGTGAAAGACCTGAAGCTAAAGCGAAGATTCGTAGGTTGTGGCGACGTAGTTTTGTTCAGAATAAAAAATTACGTGAAAAGTTTGATAGTTACGCCAAAATAGAGAGAATGGCAAAAGAAATTAAGGGTTGAAAAAGGGGCTGAAAGCCCCTTTGAGAAACCCACTTCGTGGGTTTCTTCTTATCTTGATACTAGTAAGAAATAACTCACGGGCAAAAAAATCACCTTAAAAGTGGGTGAAACCATTGGTAATACTGAGTTTGTGGCACAAAAAAAGACCTTGTTTTTAGTCAAAGCTTGTGGTATAATTTAAGGTGTCCAATCTATAAATTATGAAAGGCTTATTGTAAAAGCAAGAACTTTTTTGTGTAATTACATTTAGGTAGGTTTATTATATCATGGAAGAGGTATTAAATCAAGGGCAAATACTTGTCGATAAGAACAAAAAGGGAAAAGATAGACGTTGGAAAGAACGGAAAATTCTGTCTTTGAAGCTAGCTGATATATTTGAGCAATTGCAGTATAAAGAGACGATGGTCGAACGTGTTTCAGCTTGTTGTGATGTTTTGAAATTTATACAACAAGCTGATGGGAACTTGAAGTTATATCAATCTTATTTTTGTAAAAATAAATTATGCCCATTGTGTAACTGGAGGCGGTCCATGAAATATTCTTATCAAACGTCAAGAATAGTTGATGAAGCTATGATCCAATATCCAAAAGGGCGCTTTCTCTTTTTAACCTTGACCGTAAAAAATGTTCCAGGATCAGAACTTAATACTACGATTAGTTCATTGACAAAATCATTTGACCGTTTGTTTAAACGTGCGAAAGTCCAAAAAAATTTATTAGGTTATCTTCGTTCAGTTGAGGTAACGCATAATGAAGCAGAAAATACCTATCATCCCCATATTCATGTTTTGATGATGGTTAAGCCTGGTTATTTTAAGGGCGGTAGCTATATTTCTCAAGAAGACTGGGGGCAGATGTGGGCGCAATCACTCAAGGTCGACTATATTCCTTTAGTCGATATTCGAGCGGTCAAAGAACAAGGAAAAGGACTAAAAGGGGCAATCCTAGAAACGGCAAAATACCCCACTAAACCCTTTGAATTGAGTATGGAGAACGCTCAAGTTGTAGATGATTTATATAATGGCTTGTATCGCAAACGACAATTAGGCTATGGCGGAGTGTTTAAAGAAATCAAGAAAAAATTAGCCCTTGATGATGCGGAAAATGGTGATTTAGTGCATACTGCAGATGAAAATGATGACCTATCATCAGGAACAAAAATAGTTGCGATATGGAACGCAACTAAACAAAATTATATCATTAAATAAGAGTTGGTTTAAAAGCCCCAACTCTTTTATTATACCATAAATATTTTTGAAAAAATAGTCTTTTTTTTTTTGATATATATGTTATTATTTTTATGAAATATACTTTGTTTATTTTGAGAGGGTCTGAAATAATAATAAGGAGGACTTTGATATGAAGAAGATATTTAAAAGAATAAAAAAATATATTATTTTATTTTTAGGTTCAGTTGCTGTATTAGGTGGTCTTATGTATTTTAGTGAAAAAACTGAAGCTGACACTTATTCACCTTGGGTACCGTATAGTTATGGACCTATTCAATATGACAATTTTACATATAATGGCTTTAAGCCAATGAAGCGTAAGTTTAGATGGGTGAAATATGTAAGAACGTATACTGATAATAATGGACGTTCTAGATATTTGTATAAAGATGAAATCGAAAATTTAGGAATTATGCCAAGGTAATAAATTTTTCCTCCTCTCAAAATATTTATGTTTAACTTTATTAGGTCTTGATTTGGAACAAGACCAAGCAAAATTATATTATAAAATAAATATTTGGCAGGTTCTAACCTGCCTTTTTTTCTTTTGAATATCTGATATAATAAGAGAAGGCACTACTAAACAGCCTTCGAAAGGAGGTGTTGTCAGTGAAAGTGATAGAACTTCTCTTAAATGTTATCGCCAATGTAATTGCAGGAATTATCTTGTATTACGTTGAAAAATGGCTAGATAAGCGATAATAAAAGTAGCTGTCCTAGCCCGAACGCTCGCCAGAGTGCAAAAAAAAGTCCCTTGCAAAGTGGAAAGTGCAGGGGCTTTTTCGTTGCCAATGAAAATTGACAGAACTTCTTCTTACTCTTAGTCTAGCATAAAACCAAAGATAAGTCCACGTTTTATGTCGCGAAAGTTTCTTGGACAATAAGCTGGGACAGAATAAACTAGAAATCGTGTTGGTGG
>NZ_CP015198.1 GCF_001623565.1 Streptococcus marmotae
TGATATCGAATATGATATCATTTAGATAGAAAGGGATTTATGAGTAAAGAAAAAACAAGTGCAGATTTATTGTTCGTGTTTTCAGAATCTCAGAAAAGAATAATCGTTGACAATGCAAAAGAATTAGATGTTTCTATCAACGAGTATATAAAAAGAAGAATGCTATCAGATGAGGTGGCGGAACGATATCAGATTGATAGCAAGAATAATGCTGATAGAATTGCTTTTTTAGAAAGTGAAAATAAAAAATTATCTGTATGGCTCGAGCGTTCTGCTAAAGATTTAGATATGTTCAGTAGTACAATAAGTGGATTGAATGAAATAATTAATTCATTGGTTAAAGAAAAAGAGTATTTGATTGAAGAGCAAAAAGTTCTTCAATTGGAATTAGAGCATGAAAGAATGCCATTTTGGAGAAGATTATTGGGCGTTAAAAAAGAAGTGAAAGCTTCTTTTTCGCCTTTTTTTATTATTTTTCTCTGATTTAGTTGTTTTTTTATTTTTTTGTAGCTATATTAACTATATAAAAATAAAAAAAGGAGATACTCTCATGAAACTAAAATCATATCGCTTTAATCATGAATTATTTTTACAAGATAATTCTAAATTAGTTGTAAAAAATTTTAAAACTTGGCTTGATTTCGAAACTAAAAAAAGAGCTGGGCTTAGCATTTGAAGTTATTATTTTGAATGATGACTCTGAGAATTATTTTGAGACTTTCAATGTAAAAATTCGGAATTGGACGCTTGAGAAAAAATAATTTAAAAAATTGGAGATTATATTCAAATTTTTTGATATCGAAAAAGCTTCGATATTTGGTCAATATCAGAACGAAGTATCTTTTATTGCGAAAATCAAAAAAGTGGAGGTTTTCTGGACATGAATAATAAATTTTTATTGAAACATCAACTATTAAATATTATATTTCTTAATTTGATATTATTGTTGCTATTTGTTTTGTCAATACTGAATCATAATTTTCAATTTTTGATATCTGTAACGCTTGCGATTGTGAGCGTTACAGCATTTGTGAGTTTTTATTATTTAAAATATTTGTTGTATCGAGATTGTTTTAAAAATATTGAATTTAAAAAAATTTGGGAAGATTTTAAAATATATAAAAGTATCGAAAATTCTTTCATAGAGACAGAAATGATTGATGATAATAAAATTCCTTTATTCTTTAAAAAAGATGATGAATTTTGTATTAAAATGTCTGCGAATTTTGTAAAAAGATTAGATAAATTTCAGTCGATATTAGATTCAAATTTGCCTCGTTTTTTCATTATTCAAGAGTTTAAAAAAGATGTTATAAATAAATATTATATTTTAAAAATTGTTGATTCTCGAACTACGGCAGGAAAAACATTTGATAATTTTCTTGATTTCGATCAGTCCATAGGACTTTTAAGAAGCGGAGGATATCAAATGAAATTGGGAACTAATTATTTAGTTGATATGCAACAAACTCCTAACCTTATTATTTCAGGAAAAAGCGGTAGTGGTAAAACAAATTTGATTTATTCAGTCATACTTCAAATTTTATCAAAAACATCTAAAGAATCTCTTTATTTAGTCGATGTAAAACGTGAGTTGTCAAAATTCTCAAAGTTTTTAAATGTTGCATTTGAGTATGATGATGTTATTGCTTTCATTGATTGTCTTTTGAATGAAATAAAAGAACGTATGCGAATCATGACTGAAAAAAAATGTTGATGATTGTTCTGAATTGTTTCATGCGAAATATTTGATTATCGATGAGTTTGCGAGTTTAGCATTATCTTGTTCTAAAAAAGAACTTAGTGATTTGCAATCTAAATTGAATCAAATTGTTTTGCTCGGCCGAAAGACAGGAGTGTTTACTATTATATCCGCTCAGTATCACACTAATGAGAGTTCTCTTCCGTTTGGAGTTCGTGAATCTCTAACAATAAAAGTTTCACTTGGTTCAGCTAATCACTTAGCCCTGGCTGGGCTTGGTATTCCAGTGGACGAAAATAATAAAGTTGAACGATTTTTTAAAAAGGGAGAGGGATTAATTTACGGTTTAGAGAATCAAGTTTTCAATTCCTATTTCTTTCAAAGCGATTTTTTAAATTTTGATGTTGTTGAAATAATAGAATATATTGTTTCAACTTCACAAAAATTGTTAAACAAAAACGAGAGCCCTTTCAACTGAATGTTGGTAGAAGTGAGGCCCAGATGAATGATCAGATTTGCATTACGAGAATGGAGGCTTGCACGACTGGTAAGTAATGCAAATCTGATAATCTGGGTAGCCTTACGAATACCAACATGATATGTTGGGAAAGTAGGCTCGGGTCTAAGGGCGGAAAGCCCTTGAAATTTTATAGTGTTTTAGGTTATAATAAAGAAAACCTAAAGAGTTGGCGCTCTTTAGGTTTGGCGAATAGTTTCTTATTTCAAAAACAAGTATACCATATTTGAGTTATTTCTGTAAATATTATTTACGTTTTGACTCTAAATTTCTTTTGACACCCCGGTACTAATAGGGGGTGCGTAAAGAAAAAACAATATATTTAAGTGTATATTTTGCATATCTTGAACTTTCGCCTCTATTTTTATCATGGAGGTTTTTTATTTTTGAAGGATAAAAGAATAAATGTTTTGATTGATACTTATAGTGCAGTATCAATGTTTGATGAATTTTTTGATGTTTCTGATTCCAGACTTTTAGACAAAGCGTTTGATGAGAAAATTAAACTTTTTATAGATGTCTTTGAATTAGATGTTTTAGGCGCGATAGTCCCTTGTAAGGCTGTCAATGGTTATACCAAGGCTGTTTGTTTTGAAGATAATCCAAATATTTCGATTCATGTTAGTCAAACTTCTTGGGAAATGCATTGTTTTATCTATTTTTCTGGTGCAGGATTGCGTAGATTGAAAGAGTTATATGAATTAAAGAAAGGTACTGAATTTCATTTTTATAGAACATTGTACTCAGCAGAAGAAGCTGGAATTAGACCTTCTCGTTGTGATGTAGCTTGTGATTTGATTGATTGTAATGTTGATTTTAATGATTTATTTAATAGAATCCAAAATAATAGAGTGGCACGTTTCACAACAAACTCTAAGAGTAATGGTTTAAGAAGGATATCATATCCAGATAGAGGATACTCGATAGTTGGTACTGCAAATAAGATTGATACAATTTATTTTGGGAAACGTCCGAATACTTTGTTACGTTGTTATGATAAGTATGCTGAATTGGAAGATAAAAAGAAAACAACTGGTTTAGATACAAATGATATAAAGCGATTCGAGGGAGAGTTTCGTAAAAAAGATGCTGTTCATTTGCAGAAAATTTTTGTGGAGCAGACTCAAATTGATGATAGTATTAATGTTGCATATTCTTTTTTAGCTTCTGCACTCTTAAATAAGTTTAAAATTAGTGAGTTAGATGAAAAGGGTAACAGAATAGGTTATTGTAAAGAATTTAAACTTATTGAAGAATTATTAGGTAGTAAAGATTTTTTATTTGTGACTTATGAAAAAGTTGATTCTGAACTTTATAAGTCAGTATATTATATGCAAAAAAGCTATTTGTCTTTGTTCCAGAAAATTGGTTTGATTTATGGAGAAGAGGCTTTATACGATTTCTTTAAATTTATTCATGAACAAGCAGAAAGCAAAGTGATCACAAATGGTACAAGGTCTTTTGTAGAAAATAATAAGGATTTACTGCTTGAAAATTTTGATAAAACTGGAATTTATCCTTGGAGAAGTAATGATAGCGATAATGATATCGAATATGATATCATTTAGATAGAAAGGGATTTATGAGTAAAGAAAAACAAGTGCAGATTATTGTTCGTGTTTCAGAATCTCAGAAAAGAATAATCGTTGACAATGCAAAAGAATTAGATGTTTCTATCAACGAGTATATAAAAAGAAGAATGCTATCAGATGAGGTGGCGGAACGATATCAGATTGATAGCAAGAATAATGCTGATAGAATTGCTTTTTTAGAAAGTGAAAATAAAAAATTATCTGTATGGCTCGAGCGTTCTGCTAAAGATTTAGATATGTTCAGTAGTACAATAAGTGGATTGAATGAAATAATTAATTCATTGGTTAAAGAAAAAGAGTATTTGATTGAAGAGCAAAAAGTTCTTCAATTGGAATTAGAGCATGAAAGAATGCCATTTTGGAGAAGATTATTGGGCGTTAAAAAGAAGTGAAAGCTTCTTTTTCGCCTTTTTTTATTATTTTTCTCTGATTTAGTTGTTTTTTTATTTTTTGTAGCTATATTAACTATATAAAAATAAAAAAAGGAGATACTCTCATGAAACTAAAATCATATCGCTTTAATCATGAATTATTTTTACAAGATAATTCTAAATTAGTTGTAAAAAATTTTAAAACTTGGCTTGATTTCGAAACTAAAAAAGAGCTGGGCTTAGCATTTGAAGTTATTATTTTGAATGATGACTCTGAGAATTATTTTGAGACTTTCAATGTAAAAATTCGGAATTGGACGCTTGAGAAAAATAATTTAAAAATTGGAGATTATATTCAAATTTTTGATATCGAAAAAGCTTCGATATTTGGTCAATATCAGAACGAAGTATCTTTTATTGCGAAAATCAAAAAAGTGGAGGTTTCTGGACATGAATAATAAATTTTTATTGAAACATCAACTATTAAATATTATATTTCTTAATTTGATATTATTGTTGCTATTTGTTTTGTCAATACTGAATCATAATTTTCAATTTTTGATATCTGTAACGCTTGCGATTGTGAGCGTTACAGCATTTGTGAGTTTTTATTATTTAAAATATTTGTTGTATCGAGATTGTTTTAAAAATATTGAATTTAAAAAAATTTGGGAAGATTTTAAAATATATAAAAGTATCGAAAATTCTTTCATAGAGACAGAAATGATTGATGATAATAAAATTCCTTTATTCTTTAAAAAAGATGATGAATTTTGTATTAAAATGTCTGCGAATTTTGTAAAAAGATTAGATAAATTTCAGTCGATATTAGATTCAAATTTGCCTCGTTTTTTCATTATTCAAGAGTTTAAAAAAGATGTTATAAATAAATATTATATTTTAAAAATTGTTGATTCTCGAACTACGGCAGGAAAAACATTTGATAATTTTCTTGATTTCGATCAGTCCATAGGACTTTTAAGAAGCGGAGGATATCAAATGAAATTGGGAACTAATTATTTAGTTGATATGCAACAAACTCCTAACCTTATTATTTCAGGAAAAAGCGGTAGTGGTAAAACAAATTTGATTTATTCAGTCATACTTCAAATTTTATCAAAAACATCTAAAGAATCTCTTTATTTAGTCGATGTAAAACGTGAGTTGTCAAAATTCTCAAAGTTTTTAAATGTTGCATTTGAGTATGATGATGTTATTGCTTTCATTGATTGTCTTTTGAATGAAATAAAAGAACGTATGCGAATCATGACTGAAAAAAATGTTGATGATTGTTCTGAATTGTTTCATGCGAAATATTTGATTATCGATGAGTTTGCGAGTTTAGCATTATCTTGTTCTAAAAAAGAACTTAGTGATTTGCAATCTAAATTGAATCAAATTGTTTTGCTCGGCCGAAAGACAGGAGTGTTTACTATTATATCCGCTCAGTATCACACTAATGAGAGTTCTCTTCCGTTTGGAGTTCGTGAATCTCTAACAATAAAAGTTTCACTTGGTTCAGCTAATCACTTAGCCCTGGCTGGGCTTGGTATTCCAGTGGACGAAAATAATAAAGTTGAACGATTTTTTAAAAAGGGAGAGGGATTAATTTACGGTTTAGAGAATCAAGTTTTCAATTCCTATTTCTTTCAAAGCGATTTTTTAAATTTTGATGTTGTTGAAATAATAGAATATATTGTTTCAACTTCACAAAAATTGTTAAACAAAAACGAGAGCCCTTTCAACTGAATGTTGGTAGAAGTGAGGCCCAGATGAATGATCAGATTTGCATTACGAGAATGGAGGCTTGCACGACTGGTAAGTAATGCAAATCTGATAATCTGGGTAGCCTTACGAATACCAACATGATATGTTGGGAAAGTAGGCTCGGGTCTAAGGGCGGAAAGCCCTTGAAATTTTATAGTGTTTTAGGTTATAATAAAGAAAACCTAAAGAGTTGGCGCTCTTTAGGTTTGGCGAATAGTTTCTTATTTCAAAAACAAGTATACCATATTTGAGTTATTTCTGTAAATATTATTTACGTTTTGACTCTAAATTTCTTTTGACACCCCGGTACTAATAGGGGGTGCGTAAAGAAAAAACAATATATTTAAGTGTATATTTTGCATATCTTGAACTTTCGCCTCTATTTTTATCATGGAGGTTTTTATTTTTGAAGGATAAAAGAATAAATGTTTTGATTGATACTTATAGTGCAGTATCAATGTTTGATGAATTTTTTGATGTTTCTGATTCCAGACTTTTAGACAAAGCGTTTGATGAGAAAATTAAACTTTTTATAGATGTCTTTGAATTAGATGTTTTAGGCGCGATAGTCCCTTGTAAGGCTGTCAATGGTTATACCAAGGCTGTTTGTTTTGAAGATAATCCAAATATTTCGATTCATGTTAGTCAAACTTCTTGGGAAATGCATTGTTTTATCTATTTTTCTGGTGCAGGATTGCGTAGATTGAAAGAGTTATATGAATTAAAGAAAGGTACTGAATTTCATTTTTATAGAACATTGTACTCAGCAGAAGAAGCTGGAATTAGACCTTCTCGTTGTGATGTAGCTTGTGATTTGATTGATTGTAATGTTGATTTTAATGATTTATTTAATAGAATCCAAAATAATAGAGTGGCACGTTTCACAACAAACTCTAAGAGTAATGGTTTAAGAAGGATATCATATCCAGATAGAGGATACTCGATAGTTGGTACTGCAAATAAGATTGATACAATTTATTTTGGGAAACGTCCGAATACTTTGTTACGTTGTTATGATAAGTATGCTGAATTGGAAGATAAAAAGAAAACAACTGGTTTAGATACAAATGATATAAAGCGATTCGAGGGAGAGTTTCGTAAAAAAGATGCTGTTCATTTGCAGAAAATTTTTGTGGAGCAGACTCAAATTGATGATAGTATTAATGTTGCATATTCTTTTTTAGCTTCTGCACTCTTAAATAAGTTTAAAATTAGTGAGTTAGATGAAAAGGGTAACAGAATAGGTTATTGTAAAGAATTTAAACTTATTGAAGAATTATTAGGTAGTAAAGATTTTTTATTTGTGACTTATGAAAAAGTTGATTCTGAACTTTATAAGTCAGTATATTATATGCAAAAAAGCTATTTGTCTTTGTTCCAGAAAATTGGTTTGATTTATGGAGAAGAGGCTTTATACGATTTCTTTAAATTTATTCATGAACAAGCAGAAAGCAAAGTGATCACAAATGGTACAAGGTCTTTTGTAGAAAATAATAAGGATTTACTGCTTGAAAATTTTGATAAAACTGGAATTTATCCTTGGAGAAGTAATGATAGCGATAA